>CAYJQS010000009.1:0-3795 GCA_964372515.1 uncultured Candidatus Saccharibacteria bacterium | reverse complement strand
TCGCGAATTTCCCCCACCATCACGATGTCCGGGTCTTGACGCAGGAGGGAACGAAGACCATTGGCAAAAGTGAGCCCGATTTCCGGTTTCACTTGGGTCTGATTGACTCGAGGCATTTGATATTCAATCGGGTCTTCCACGGTGGAGATATTAACTTCCGGTTTGTTCAAAATATCAAGCATGGTGTAGAGGGTGGTTGTTTTTCCAGAGCCGGTTGGCCCAGTGGCTAGAATCATGCCGGTCTTTTGCTTTAGGGAGTCATGAATTCTTTCCAGAGCCTCGCCGTGAAATCCCAACACTTCTAAAGTGAAACCATGAGAGCTTTCTTTTAAGATTCTAATAACGGTTTTTTCGCCAAAAAATGTTGGCAGAGTAGAAACGCGAAAAGAAACTTTTTCTCCATTGTTGTCTATCTTAAATCGGCCGTCTTGGGGCAATCTTTTTTCGTCCAATTTCAGATTGGCTAAAACTTTAACCCGAGCGGTGATCCCTGGCGCCGCGCCTTTCTCCAGGGTCATGGCATCATGCAGTATGCCGTCTATGCGGTAACGCACCGTTAGATCATTTTCTCCCGGTTCAATGTGGATGTCCGA
The DNA here is from genome assembly GCA_964372515.1 of uncultured Candidatus Saccharibacteria bacterium. GTDB lineage: Bacteria > Patescibacteriota > Minisyncoccia > Phycocordibacterales > UBA9973 > UBA9973. The sequence goes on along the minus strand of CAYJQS010000009.1, from coordinate 3,202 downwards.
AGCATTCTGCAGAATGGCGTGAAAAACCAGGGAGTCGACAATTTTCACCACCGGCAAATCCTCCGCCATTTTCTTTAGCTCTTCTTCCGACTTTTCTCCTTCTTCTTTGGGGGAATTTTTAAAAGAAGAAGATTCTTTTTGAATAATAGTGTCGAACTCCGCTTGCAAACTTTTTTTGTATTGCACCAAGGCGGACTTGATCGAAACAGTATCAGTCAAGCGAGGCAGAATTTTCAAACCCGAGCGTTTTTTAATGGAATCAATAACCGGCAGATCATCCACATCCAGCATGGCTACCTCGAGCCCGGTCGCGCTTTTATTATAAGCAATAATATTGTAGTTATGGGCAATTGGTTCCGGGATCAGAGACAGCACCGCAAAATCAATCTTCTTATCCGCCAAACTTATAAATGGTATGCCCAGAACGAAAGCTTCCATCCGTTTCAAATCAGCTTCAGTTATTTTTCCCTCGGAAAGCAAAATATCCGTCAGTTTTTGTTTTTTCTTTTTGGCTTTCTCCGCAAAGGCGTCCAAGTCCGAGCGGGAAACCAGATTGGAGTCCAGTATAAATTTCTTCAACTGTTCTTCGTTGATTTGCATGTTTATATTATATCAAATAAAGCTCAAAAAGGCTTAACTAATTAAAAGAAAGTTGGTTACGCATCTCTCGTTCCAAGGTTTGAGAAAAATTGCGAATAATATCTTGCTGATTAGCCGGTAGGAATGTTCCGAGTTCTCCTTGAAAATCAATTTGTCGTGACCCACTAATTATCTCTTGGGAAACTTTGCTAAGGCGCTTTTTTTGATCTGCGGACAACATTCCTCTGCGCATCATAAAGTATAAATCATAATAATCGCGAGGTTTTTTTCTTTCAACTAAGGCACCGAATATTTTTTCGTCAACAAGTTTTTCTTGTGGCAAGTGATATAATGTGTATGTTGGCGCAAAATTATTTGTAATGCCCTCTACCTCTCCCTCTACATTATTTTCGTTTCTGGACGATACATTGATTTCAATATTTATAGGAGCGTACCCATCGGTGTTAAGAGTGGCAAGCCCAAAATATCCACCTGAAGTTGAAGCCGATTTATTGTTGATTTCTATATGAATACCAGTACCCTCTAGTTTTGCAAGAACACTAATAAATAAATGTTCTACAAATGAACCTACTTCATTTGACGATACTCCAAACAAAGAAAAATCTAGGTCTTCTGAAAACCGTGGTGAATTATAAACAATGCGTAAAGCTGTACCCCCTTTAAAAAGCAATTTCTCTGATCCCGGAAGTTGGTACAATTCTGTAAGAAATAAATGTTGCACATACTCACGAAGAATATTTGGAAATACGCTTGTTTGTTCTTGGCGAGCAATGCGTTCCAATAATTCAGGTCCAATCATCGTAATGTTGTGTTTATTATAGCAATAAGTTTTGAATTTCCAAAAAGTTTAGCGTACCTGAGCGCTTTGTCTTTATTTATTTTTTCTTTATTAAAACGACTTATGGGTTTCTTGCCAAAAAGAACACGATAGTAAAGAGTATCCACAAATGCTTTATCTCTATCTGCTATACGATAAGTGAAACCTCGTTGTTTTTCAATAGAGTATCCTGTGAATGCAGATTTTTTGATACTGCGATAAGAATATATTTTTCCGACTGCTTCAAACCGTCGGGTCGGTTTTGTGGTTACGGATGTAACCTCATAAACCATCTCCGGAATAACTCCGTGATATGACAAAGCAAACTCTCTAGAAATATAAGATGGGTTATAAAGTTTATTGGCAAGGTATAGTTCCGGAGGCAAAAAATCAGAAAGCGAGTATAGGCCACGCTTCACTTTAATTATAAAACCTTGTTTGCTATAGCGATGCAATATACCGGCAGTAGCCACCCTTGAAACTCCAAATAATGCTTGAACATCACGTCCAGTAAAAAGGGCAATTTTTTTAGCCTTAATTTTAGTCATAAAACTCACCTGATTCACTAATTTGACCATATTGTCAATATAATGAAATCATGAGAAAATAGCAAGCTTTAAGTTGGGGATAATTATTCTTTTTTAAATTTATTAACTTTATAACCTAAGGAACTTTTTACTATTGAATTTACCTAGAATTCTATAAAGAAAGCTTTGTTTCGGACTGTGATTATTACTTCGTCAAAAGCGTTGCCCAATGGCCCAGTGCAATCAATTCTATAAGTGGTAGTTGTTGTGGGACTGACTGAAACACTGCCATCCACAGCGCCGGGAGTAGCAGGATTAGCATCGGTATCGGTACTAAAGTTTCCACTTGTAGGATCGCAAAAATCGGTATTCGTTGAATCCCAGGCAAGTAAGGAGGAACTACCGGGAGAAATTGTGGTTGGGCTGGCGGTCAGGTCAACCCAGGGCGCAGTATTTACACCGGCCGAACAATTCGCAGTAGTGCCTCCACCGCTTCCCAGACACTGCCAAGACCATGGACCAGACCCGGATAATGAACTAGGGTTAGCCGTACCTTGAGTACAAATTGGTGGCTGAGGAATTGAACTTGCGTTAGGGTAACTAGAACCATTAGGTGGCGTAACGCATACACCATTAACTGATGCTCCGGTACAAATGATGCCATTCCAGGTGCCAGAATCGCATGTTACCTCCACTGCCCCAGCCGGAGTATTGGCAAGTTCTACGCTGTTGTGGTAAAGAAAAAATCGATAGCTCCCAGGATTGAGCGCATGGGGAAAATTTGTGCCAGAAGTATTCCAAGAAACATGTGTATTGTTGGGATTGTTTCTGGTAACTTCGGTGGGATTAGCGGTTAAAAATCGAGTTTCCCAGTTAAGAATTGAATTACAAGAGGACTGACCAAGAGGAATGGTGCAGGAAGTGGCCGAGATTGTGCCAGACGGACCGGTAGTAAGTGCACACACGGTTCCATTCCAAGCAGTACCCAAAGTACAGCTCGCGCCGACTGTTTCCGAGTCTAGCTCCACACCATTATTATAAAGACGGAAAGTATCCCCGTTATACTTTACAGAAAGTGGTACATTATTGCCTGAATGTCCAAACGCCACTGGAATATTAACTGGTTTCACCACAGCAGAACCACTTGAAACTAGATTTTGCGGATTAGTGACATTCCAATTGAAAGTTATAGGACAGCTGGATTGTCCTTCTGGGATAGGACACGAAGGAGCATTGGCAGATAGCCAGCCAGACATTG
>CAYJQS010000008.1:0-12198 GCA_964372515.1 uncultured Candidatus Saccharibacteria bacterium | reverse complement strand
AACAGATTTTTTAAAAATAACTGTCGTTAGGCCTTGCCTAGCGGTTTTAATCTTGCAGGGTAAAAGTTCGCCGTGATAGCGAATTTGCGCAGTATAAATTTTATTTTCGTTTGGAATTTCAGAAATCCAATTTGTATTAATAATTTTAATTACCTCACCCCTTTGCCCCTCTCCACTATTTACTAATGGAGAGGGGTTGGGAAGAGGGTTCTGCGAAACAACTAAAATATTTCTTTTCATATTTTTCCCAACTACGTAATACGGCTTATCATTAGAGCTTTTTTTAGTAATAGTAAACCCATGTCTCTCACCGAGGGTATGAAAAACAACACCATTGTGCCAGCCAATCACTTTCTTTTTTTTGTCTCCCTCGACTTCGCTCGGGACGAGGATTACCTCGCCTTTTTTTTCTTTTATGTAGTGTTTTAAAAACTTTTTCAAATCCACCGCGCCTAAAAAGCAGATACCCTGACTGTCCTTTTTTTCTGCCACTGGTAAATTAAATTTCTTGGCTAATTTTCGGACATCGGACTTCCGTAAGTGCCCGACTGGAAAAATAATTTTTGAAAGTTGTTCTTGTTTCAGCGTCCAAAGAAAATAAGCCTGATCCTTTGTAGGATCAAGGCTAGTTGAAAGTTGAAAGTTGAAAGTTGAAAGTACTGAATTCTGACTTTTTACTTTATGAACTTTATAACTTTTGACTTGCGCTACGCGCGCGTAGTGCCCCGTCGCCACAAAATCCGCCCCCATGGAAATAGCTTTTTTAAGAAAGGCGCCGAACTTCACTTCTTTATTGCACATCACATCAGGATTTGGCGTGCGGCCGGCTTTATATTCGGCAATCATATATTCCCCCACTTCTTTCTTATAAACCTTTTCCAAATCAAAAGTGAGAAATGGAATATTTAAATGCGCCGCCACTCGCATGGCATCCCGGCGCTCCTCCTCTTCATTGCATTCTAAAAAATCCGGATGCCAAGTTTTTATAAAAACACCCACCACTTCATAACCCTGCTCTTTGAGTAGTGTTGCGCTCACAGCAGAATCAACACCACCGGAAAGACCCACAAACACCATCTTTCTTTTCATATTTAAAATCTACAATTCCATCAGCTTTTTGTAAAGTAGAAAGGTAGCCCGCGCATCTGAGAGCGCAGTATGGGAGCGCTCATTTTTTATGCCAAAACGCAAACACAATTCACGTAAAGAAAAATGATTAACGTCTTTTTCTCTATGAAGTTTTGCCCAAGCAATGGAAATGGTGTCTAGCTTATGGTAATGCAGGCTGTTCTGAATTTTAGTTTTGGAAAAAGCATGTTCTAAAAATCCTGAATCAAAAGCCACATTCTGCCCCACCATCACGCAGTCCTCAACTTTTTTGGCAAAAGTTTTCATGGCTTGTTCTAAGGTATAAGCAAAAACCCACTCCGCCTTGTCATAGTGATTTATTTTGAGCGACGTGGGATCAGCGTCTTCGATTCTTTCTGGTTTTATTTTTAATTCAAATTCTTCTATTACCTCAAGTTCCGGTGTCACCAGAATACAGCCAATTTCAATAATCTCGTGTTTTATTACATCAAGTCCGGTAGTTTCTATATCAATAAAAGCTAAATTTTGTTTGCGCATCCCGTTAGAAATTTAAAATAATTAAACAAAGTTATTATAACACATGCGCTGAATTTCTAACGGGACAAGTATTTTTTTATATTTATTTTATGTTCAGTAAAATTTTTCGCATAGTGTATGTTGCCATCTTGATCATGAAGGTAGTAGAGAAATTCCGACTTCTCTGGATGAATCGCAGAATTTATGGCGTCAAGCCCAGGGTTGCTAATAGGATTTTTAGGCAAACCTATGCTCTTATAAGTCTCTGGCGCAGCATCCGCCTGGAGCGACATACCGATAGAAAGCCTCTTCCATAAAATTCCAGAAATAACTCCCCTGTCGCCATCGCCCTTGGCTTCTCGCTCGATAATCGAAGCCATTATGATAATTTCTTTTTCGGTTTTGCCGGAGGAAATGATTTTCGGGCGCATTGGAGAAATTTTTTTCTCGAAATTTTCACTCATGGAACGAATCACATCTTCTTCAGTATCTCTGCTACCGAAAAAATAAGTGTCTGGGAAAAGATAGCCTTCTTTGTCTTTTGCGGTTAATAAAAATTTATCTTTATTAAAACTGGATAATTTTAAGGTAAAATTATCCGCAATCTCCTCATTATTGAAACCCTCCGGAATTGTCACTTTTGTCGGCGCCAGATGATGCTCGCCTTTGGCTATGCGTCTGGCCACTTCAAAAACTGGCAATTTTGTTTCAAATAAATAATCAGTGGGAATTATGTGCTTCTCTCCGCCGTTTATTACAATAAAGGCTTCGAAAAAAATAGTGGAGCGTATAATATTTTCATTTTTCAGTTTTTGGGAAACACTTCTTAAGCTCGCTCCCTCTTCTATGTTAACGATAGTCCCAATAGGAAAATCTACTGGCGCATTTAAAAAGAAAAGGAAAATAACTACGCAAAGTATTAAAATAATTAGTTTAATTTTACTCATTTATGTCGGCAAATTTGGAGGCGGCGAAGCTTCCTTGGACTCAATGCGCTCCAAGGTAGGAACTTTTAAGATCTGGCCTGGGAAGTGCCACAGGGTCGCCAGCTCTTCGGTATTCAAGACATAAGTTTTTGTATGAACATATGGCAAGAAAAATCTTTTTACAACAGTCATGAATATGGCATGAATAATGGGTTTGGGGAATATGGTTTCAAAGACATGTATGGAAAAAATATGCTGTCGAAGAGATTCATGAAAAAAAGACCGTTCTTTATATTCTTTGAGCATTCTATTGGCTAAAGTCATTACTTGTAGACGAGAAAGCGTAAGTATACTACTATTTAGAGCATCTCCCTGAGCTGAATTTATGCGGTTAAAACCATTAGCGTCAGGATTTTGATATTGACGCAAAATTAAACGGATATCTCTAGAAGCATTAGTTCTAGAGCCGGGTGGAAATATTTCTTTTTTAGCGACATACATTAAACGAATACCTGTTTCAAAACCAAGTTTTGAGGTTTTAGTGCCAATTCTTTCTACGGTTGGGTCTAAAAAGGGCGGGACACGTACTTCTACTGAAAACTTACCCGGCTCAACTATATTTTGGTGATAACGAATATAAGGTTTTAATAATTTCTCTAGTTGAATTCTTGACTCTCTCACCCAATCATGTTTCCCAAACCAGGTGCCTTTAGTATGATACATTTTTCTGGAAGGCGTGATGACAATTTGCAGCCATCCCTGTTCTCCTTTTCCTAGCGAGCCGAAAAACTCTATGACCGGAGAAATAGGATCTACTTTGTATTCTTCCTTAGGATCTTTATCTAACTCATAATCAACATAGGTTCTAATTGGAAATGCTTCGGGTCTCAATAATCCAAATTCGCAACCCCAGGCGTTCCAGGCGCTCTTGGGAGTTATTTCATCTACAGCCAAAGTATAATCTTCTACTACTTTTACTTGGGCTTGCGGGTACTGCGCATACATCTGGGTCTCAATTAAACCGCGAATACGCGTCGGGGTACGGATATAAAAATGAACTTGCCCGCCAATAGAAACAATTTCCAAAGAAAACCAAAACCACACCGCTCCCTGCCAATATTCTTCTTTGCCTCCTTTATAGCTAAAATGAAAAAGAGCGTTGGTGATAAAAAGTTCCATGGCTTTGGGAGATCTTTCTACCTCGCGCGGCGGTATTATTTCCAGTAAAACAAATTCTATGCCGGAAATAAAATCCTGCTGGATATAATGAAGCCAGACAATAAAAGCAATACGACCTAAAATTGCCAGCCCCGCAAAAGGTAGAAGCACGAAAAATATTTTGTAAAGCCAAAAAACAAATGTGTTAAAAACACCTCCGTTTGATACAGAAGGGGCAAAAAATGAAAGCACGAGAAGAACAATAATAATTAATATTATTATTTCAAACCAGCCTGGGCCTTTAGGCCCATCTTGTGTAGCCATATCAGTATTTTAATACAAATTAGGCTACAGAGTAAAGCCCATTTTTATTTTTCTTGAAATACTTGGAATTAAGTAGATTGACCAAAATAGTGTTTTTCTTTAAATATCTTTCTTTCATTACCTTGGACACCACTGCGTCTTTAGAGAGCGGGCCTTCTTTTTTAAGAATATCGCGGATTACCTCGCGTGCAATACCGGTCTTGTAGCCCCATTCCGCCAGCGCATAGAGTCCTCGGCCGACCAGCACAAACCTCGGATCTTTAATGAGTTCATTGTGGCAAGTAGCGTAGTGGGTTTTTTTGTTGAAAGTTTTGGTAATGGCATCCGCAACTTCTCGGAAATGCATCGGCGAGCCATGGCGCCTCATAACCAAGAAAGCATAGTCCTTTACTCCGCGAGTGCGGATGTTTGGCGAGCTAGATTTACCCCATTCCCCCAGCGGGTTCTTGGATATAGTTTTTGACATTGAAAGCCATCTCTTGGCAATCTCATTATTTTTATATTCGTCGGAGGCATCTTTCATGTGATCAAAAAATTTCTTGATCATATCGCTCTCTGGAATCAGGTCTTCATCACTCAAACTTGCGTAAAGCTTTCTTAAGGAATCATGCACTTGCTCCGCCACCTCATCATCCACGCTCCAGCGAGTGTGAAAATGTTCATCCTCGCGGTGCCTCTTGAAAGCATCGCCCAACACTAAATAAAAATTGATGTGGTTTTGAGTTTCTTTGTCTTTGGAAACGTGGGAGAGGAGCTCGTGTTCCGCCACAATTGAACCTAGGGAATGAACTAGTTTTTTAAGTTCATCAAAAACCGCCTGCTCCGATTTATAAGCCTCGGACTTTTTAATCAAAGCTAGAGCTGCTTCTTCTATCTGACGAACTCGCTCGCGGGTGATGTTATATTTTTTTCCGATTTCTTCCAGCGTTTTTGCTCTTGCGTCGCCCGAGAGACCGAAGCGACTCAAAACCACATCGCTAGTGCGATCTTGCAGATGCGAGGTTAATTTTTTAGTTACTTTTTTAGGCTTGAAAGATATTGTTGGCATAATTTTCAAGTTCTTTAATTAATCTATACTCTCATTATACACAAAGTTGATATAGTGTCAAACTTGACTTGGCATTCGGCACTATTTATTTCTGTTCTCTAACTTTTCTTACCCTATCCAGCTCGGTCAAGTACTTTTTGCGCAGCCGGACACTACTGGGGGTGATTTCTAAATACTCATCTTCTCCCATAACTTCTAAACCCCGCTCGATATTCAAAGTGAAAGGAGGGTTTAAATATATGGCTTCGTCAGTGCCAGAAGCCCGCATATTGGTAAGCTGTTTGCCTTTGGTCGGGTTAACGGACATCTCCTCGCCCTTTAGGACATTGCCTATGACCATACCTTCATACACTTCCGTTCCGTGCTCTACGTACAGTATACCACGTTCTTGTAAATTTGCAAGAGCAAAGGCTACGGCTTTACCAGCAATCATTGAAGTCATAGAGCCATATTCTCGCTTATTGATAACGCCTGTATGCTCTTTAAACCCGGTCACCCTGGAAGACATTATGCCTGCCCCTTTGGTGTCGATGATAAATTCGCTACGATATCCGAGTAATCCGCGAGTGGGTATATCGAAAACAATTCTAGCTATGCCGTTTTTTTCCGCCATGTTAAGCATTATGCCTCGGCGCTTGCCTATCTTCTCTATTACTCCGCCGGAATATTTCATCGGCACATCAATAACTAATTCTTCATATGGCTCGGTCTTAACTCCACCTTCTTGCTTGATGATTACCTCTGGTTGCGAGACTTGCATTTCAAATCCTTCGCGCCGCATGTTCTCTAGAAGTATTGCTACGTGCAATTCCCCTCGTCCATAGACCTTAAACCCCGACGTTACAGTCGGGGCCCCGACCTCAAGCGTCGGGGAAAAGTCAACCTTTAGCCCCACGTTTATTTCTAACTCTTTTTCTAATCTCTCTTTGAGTTGTCGTGAGGTCACAAACTTACCTTCCCGACCCGCAAAAGGAGAATCATTTACTAAAAAGTTTAACGAGAGAGTTGGCTCGTCGATAGCGATAGCGGGCCTTGGTTCTGCATTTTCATCTTCACAAATAGTTTCCCCGATAAAAATATCCGGAATTCCCGCCAAAAGCACAATATCGCCAGACTCTGCCTCCACTACTTCTTTACGAGTAATTCCTTCAAAGGTAAAAAGTTTATTTATCTTGCCAGACCTAGTTTCGTGCACTCCTTTTACAAAAACGAGGGCGCCTGATTTAATTTTTCCGGAATAAATTCTGGCGATAGCTAAACGTCCTAAAAAATTATCATAGCCTAAATTAAAAACTTGCGCCGACATCTTGTCCCGTCCTGCGTTCGAAGAAGCAGGCGGGATTTTTTCTAGTATTACATCGAGTAATGGGTTTAGACCCCCTCCTGCCTCCCCCTTGCCAAGGGGGAGGTTTTTAAAAGAATAGCCTTCACCGCTTATAGCAAAAACAGTTACAAAAATAGACAGCACTTCACAACAGCCAATTTCAAAAAATAATTCCAAAATTTCATCATGCACTCGGTGCGGATCAGAAGCTGGCTTATCTATTTTATTTATTACCACAATAGGCTTGAGCCCTAACTCTAGAGATTTTTTTAGAACAAATCTGGTCTGCGGCATGGGGCCTTCGACTGCATCTACTAAGAGCAACACCGAATCAATCGCACGCAAGACACGCTCCACTTCCCCGCCGAAGTCCGCGTGCCCGGGAGTATCCACAATGTTTATTTTAGTTACGGGACGTCCTGAGCTTGTCGAAGGATAATAGATCGAAGTATTTTTAGAATAGATAGTAATCCCACGCTCTTTCTCGAGCGCGTTCGAATCCATGGAAACTCCTTCAGCCTGAAGTCCACCATTTTGTTTCATCAAAGCATCGGTCAAGGTAGTCTTGCCATGATCCACGTGCGCTATTATTGCAATGTTTCTGATTTGCATATTTTTCTAAAATAAAAAAGCCGCTGGGCTTTACATAACTATAACACGCTAAAATTCTTTAAGCAATCGAAAAAAGCAATGTCCCAATATTTATAAAGAAATGTCTACTAATTCCGCATATACAATTTTGGTAGACAATCTTATAATTCCTTTAAACTACCGCTTTTTGTTACTTCTAATATTTCTATAAATTTAAGAATCCCCGCTTTTTCTAATGCGGAAATAAAATCTTTAGGTATCCTCATCTTTCCTACCCACACACTCTTATGCACCATACTAAACCCCAATACTTTTAATATTTCCCTCAGTTGATCCCTTTCCTTGTTGAACGGTACGGGCAGATCATAGCTGATTATAATTACACGATTTCCTTTCTCTTTTTTATAGAGATTTTTATCAAGTATTTTTGCTTGCTTTAGTAATTTTAATTTTTCTTGGCCTTTCGCAGAAATTAAAATTTCATTCCTTGAGTTTTCTAAAATCAGGCCATCACTTTTCAGTTTAGATATATATTTTTGTAAATGCCTTCTTTGTTCCCGTTCAACTTTATAACTTTCGCTTTTTCTACTTTGTATTTTATACTCATAATCTATTTTACTCATACTCGCCCCATAACCTGCTTTAAGAAAAGCTGTCATAAAGTCAAGCGCGTCCAGGCTTTGATCTTCAAGAAAATCTAAAATTTTGTAAAGGATGTCTCCTCGCATATTTTATATTATATAAAATTAACTCTCATATGTCTACTAATTTCGTATATACTAGATTGGTGGACATGTTGTGTAAATTTTATATTTAGTTGAGAATCTTCATTTCTTTCCCTACTTCTTTTAAAATTTTAAGCGCGCGGTCGATTTGTTCACGGGTATGCGCGGCGGAGATTTGAAAACGCAGGCGCGCGGTGTTCTCTGGCACAACTGGAAACCAAAGCCCCACCACAAAAAGTCCTCGTTCTAGTAATTTCTTACTAACTGCTTGAGTAAGCGCAGCGTCATTCAACATCACTGGCACAATCGGATGAATACCATCGAGCACATTGAAGCCTAATTTTTTTGCACCATCTCTAAAATATTTTGTGTTTTCTATTACTTTCCTTAAAAGTTCCGGTTTTTCTTTCAAGAGATCGAGTGCTTTTATTGAAGCCACTACAACCGACGGTGGCACAGAATTCGAAAAAAGATATGTACGCGATTTCTGGCGCAGTAGTTCTATAATTTCTTTGCGCCCTGCAACGTAGCCACCCACTGCCCCGCCGAGCGCTTTACCAAAAGTTCCAGAAATAATATCAATCTTACCCTGCAGGCCAAAGTGTTCTGCTGTGCCAGCGCCAGTTTCACCAAGCACTCCCACACTATGCGCGTCATCCACAAAAAGAAGTGCTTCATATTTTTTTGACAATTCTTTAAGCTTTGGTAAATTTGCCAAATATCCTTCCATGGAAAACACCCCGTCGGTCACAATGGTTTTAAATCTATAGCCCTTATCTTTATCTTCTTCCAGCATTTTCTCTAAAGTCACAAGATCATTGTGGGGATAAATTCTTTTCACCACATTTTCTTTTTTACAAAGCTTGAATGCGTCAATAATACTGGCATGATTAAGTTCGTCACTATATATCGCATCTGGGTGTTTACCATCGTCACCAAAAGCTTCGTTGGTAAGTGTGGCGAAGAAACCTAAATTTGACATATAGTTAGTGGAATACAAAATTGAATCTTCAACTCCCAAAAATTCTGCCAATTTTTTTTCTAATTGTTTGTGTATTGTCTCTGTGCCAGAAATAAAACGCACCGAAGATAAGCCAAAGCCGTATCTATCTATTGCCTCTCGTGCAGCTTTTAAAATTTCGGGGTGATTCGCAAGCCCCAGATAATTATTAGAAGCAAACATCAAAACTTTTCTTGCCCCGCCCGCATGGGCGGGGTGAACCATCTCTACTTCCGCTCCCTGCGCGCCTTCAATTTCCCGCTCAATTTTAAATTTACCTGCTTTTCGGAGTGCTTCCAGTTCTTTTTCTACGCTCTCTGTTAAATTTTTAGAATACATAATTTAAATTTTCAATTTAACTTTTAAATTCTTAAGCATCACTTCAGTCATTTTCTCTAAATCATATTCATGCTTCCAACCCCAATCCGCTCGCGCAACACTATCATCTATACTCTTGGGCCATGAATCGGCAATTGCTTGCCTTTGGTCCGGCGCGTAAGAAATTTCAAAATTTGGAATGTGTTTTTTTATAGCTTCGGTAATTTCTTTCGGCGAGAAACTTATTGCAGACAAATTATAGGACATATGAGATTTTATTTTCTCTATCGGCGCTTCCATTATTTCAAGCGTTGCGCGAATTGCGTCATCCATGAACATCATGGGAAGATACGTGTTCTCGGAAAGAAAACAATTATACTTGCCGTGTTTCAGGGCTTCATAAAATATCTCCACCGCGTAATCAGTAGTCCCACCTCCCGGTTCGCTCTTCCAGCTTATGAGCCCCGGATAGCGAACACTTCGCACATCGAGACCAAGACGTTTGTTGTAATATTGGCATAAAAGTTCACCAGCGTATTTGGTAATGCCATACATAGTAGTCGGTTCAATTACTGTTTTTTGCGGAGTATCAACTCTCGGAGTAGTGGCGCCAAAAACAGCTATAGAGCTTGGCCAGAATATTTTTAATTTTTTTTCTATACCAAGATCAAGAATTTGCCTCAAAGCTCCCATATTTAAACCCCAGCATAGAGCAGGATTTTTTTCCCCGGTGACAGAGAGGAGCGCAGCCAGTAGATAAACTGTGGTGATGCCTTCTTTCTCAACTAGTGCCTTCGTCGCTTCGCCATCCATTGCATCTAGAATGACAAATGGGCCCGTGCCTTTAAACATTTCACTTTCTTCTCTTATGTCAGAGGCAATAACATTATTGTTGCCATATTTTTCCCGCAGAGCCAATGTCAGCTCTGTTCCTATTTGCCCGCAGGCACCGATTACTAAAATCTTTTCTTGCATGGCGATATTATAGATCTATTCTAAACTCTTTGCCATGGTCTTTAAAACCAATCTTTTCATAAAGAGCATGGACTACTGGATTTCCGTAACGACTGGTACCGACTAATTTATAGCAACCCTGACGTCTTGCTTCTTCGATAACCTTTTGAACTAATTGCGTGCCAAGACCTTTACCTCTATACTCTTCCTGTACAAATACATTTTCCATAAATCCAAATGGCTCTTTATGTAAATCGTTATACATTACGTAAAGATACGCCCAGCCTAAAATTTTTTCACCTTCTTTTGCTTCAATTTTTACACCTCTACTCTTATTAATTTTAATTGAGACTATTTCCATAAATTATTCCACCGTCACACTTTTGGCTAAATTACGAGGCTTGTCGACATCGTTGCCCCGCTTTACCGATACATAATATGAAAAAAGTTGCATTGGAATAAAGGCAAGGACTGGGGTAAGCATTTCCAGAGTCTTGGGAATATAAATTACATCGTCAGCTAGATTTTTTAATTCTTTATTGCCTAGAGTTGTCAAGGCAATCACTTTGCCACCACGCGCTTTTATTTCTTGAATATGACTTTTGTTTTTTTCATATACGCTATCTTCTGGCGCAATAACTAAAGTTGGAAAATTTTTATCAATTAAAGAAATCGGGCCATGTTTTAATTCCGCGGCATTGCAACCTTCGGCATGAATATAGGAACATTCTTTAAGTTTCAACGCGCCCTCCAGCGCGGCAGCGACATTATATTTGCGCCCAAGGAAAAAGAAGTTATTGCTCTTTTTGTATTTTTTTGCGAGCTTTTTTATGTTACTAGCGCTTTTTAAAACTTTTGCTGCTAAATTTGGCAACTTTTGTATCTCTTTTAAAATTTTCTGCCCGTCGGATTTTGACAAATTCCGCATTCTGCCTAGATAAACAGCAAGCATAATTAAAAGCAAAGCTTGGGAAGTCGAAGCTTTGGTTGAGGCCACGGCTGTCTCCGGCCCCACGTGATTGTAAATACCGGCATCCACTTCTCTTGCCACAGAGGAGCCAATGGCATTCACAATACCTAAAGTCATCATCCCACGATGCTTGGCTTCTTTGATAGCGTTTAGAGTATCTGCAGTTTCACCCGATTGTGAAATAGCAATTAAGCCAGTATTTTTGCCAATTGCCGAAGTTTTATAGGTAAACTCGGAACCGTATTCAACCTTAGTTGGAATTCCTGCTAATTCTTCAAACGCATACTCGCCAATAAGCCCGGTGAAGCGCGCCGTGCCCATGGCTGTAATGATAATTCGATCCAGAGAACGAAGTTTTTCCTCAATTAACTCTAATCCGCCGAACTTAACATTGCCCTCACTTAAAACAAGTCGGCCCCGGAAAGTATTGCGTAGAGATTCCGGCTGTTCAAAAATTTCTTTCAGCATAAAATGTGGGAAGCCATTTTTCTCCAGCTCGTCAATTTTCATTTCAATTTTTTGAATGTAAGGATTTTTTACTTCGTTCTGTATTGTTTTTACTGTGAGCTTACCTCGCTTGATTACCGCAATTTCTCCATCATTTAAATAAATAACTTTGTTGGTGTATTCAATTATCGGGGTCGCGTCCGAGGCGACAAAAAACTCATTCTTGCCAATCCCAACCACAGCGGGAGAACCATGTCGAGCAATAATTAAGGTGTCAGGCTCACTTTTTGAGAGCACTGCAATAGCGTAAGCACCCACAACTTCCGAAAGTGCTAAGCGCACTGCTTCTTCAATTGAAACTTTTGTATTTTTTTTGATGTCTTCAATTAGATTTCCTAAAACTTCTGTGTCGGTATCACTTTTAAATTTATAACCTTTTTCTAGTAGTATTTTTTTTATCGGCAGATAATTTTCAATTATGCCATTATGAATGATCGCAATCTCTCCAGAATTTGAAAGTAGCGGGTGTGCATTGCGGTCAGACGGTTCGCCATGCGTTGCCCAGCGGGTATGCGCAATGCCGACAGCACTTGAAAAATCTTTAACACTTTTATCTTTTGTTAAATTTTTTAACAAGTGTTTTAAATGGGCCACCTTGCCTTTCTTTTTGTAAACTGCAAGCTCGCCTTTCTGCATGAGAGCCACACCCGCGGAATCATAGCCGCGGTATTCCAACCGCTCCAAGCCCTTGATTAAAATCGGCAGGGCTTCCCTATGCCCAATGTATCCAACAATCCCGCACATAATG
>CAYJQS010000007.1:0-12862 GCA_964372515.1 uncultured Candidatus Saccharibacteria bacterium | reverse complement strand
TCAACTTCGTAAGAGGTATTTTGCTGTTCGAAGAAATTTACTAATTCAAAGACATCGGTGGCGGTGGACATCCATTTGGCGGGGTTGGTGACGTTAAAATGCGCTTCGAGGCCCAATTCTTCGAGCCGGCGGTCGGCTACATACTGTACGTATTGGTTCACATAGTCCGCGTTTAAACCCAGTATCCCTTTAGGGAACATATCTTTATTATAATTTACTTCTAGGTTTACGCCTTCAATAATTATATTTCTGATTTCTGTGGCAAATTCTTCGGTCAAAAGATTTGGACTCTCCTCCAAGACTGTATGAATAAGTTGAATGCCGAATTTTAAGTGGAGAGATTCATCGCGCAAGACCCAGTTGATCATGGAGCCTAGGTTACGGAGTTGATTGCGTTGGCGGAAGGAGAGCGCCACCATGAAGCCGGAGTAAAACCACACGCCTTCCATTACAATATTGTAAGCGACCATATTACGTAAGAAGTCTTTTTTGCCATCGGTCGTTTCTACATCTAAACTTGTTTCCGTCATTCGGGTCAGATACTTATTAATAAACGTTTCTTTAGCTTGCATCGATGGTGTTTGTAAATGCTTGTCGTAAATTTTATCTCGTTCTAGAGGGAATGTTTCTAATACATATTCAAATGCTACACAGTGGTTGGCTTCTTCGAACATCTGTTTCGCCAAGTATAAATGACACTCCGGAGATTTGAGATACGGGTAGACTCCAAGCGCTAGCGTTCGATTAACAATAAGTTCTGCTGGATTAAAAAATTCCATCAAGAATTCTACCGCATGGCGTTCGTCCTCGGTCATAAGTTTCCAGTCCGCCAAGTCTTCGCCTAATGGAATTTCATGTGGGAACCAACTATTACGAACAGCTTGATTGTAAAGATCATAAGCCCACTTGTATTTCATGGGATGTAAATTAACGTCGGTTGGAGAAGTTTTTCCTAAAATCATAAAATTACTGGCAACTCTCGCACAAGAATTTTTCTTGTGGATCTTCTGATATATGGATATGAGGTGTTTCTTTTAGTACTTCCCCGCCTGCATCAGCTATGCTGAAAGCATTGCGGGCAGGCACTTTTTCTTTTTCTACTATCGTAGAAGGAGTAGCCACAGCTATTGGAGAAATTATTTCTTCTTCTGTTTTCTGTTCTGGGGAGACTTGTTTATCTCGAAGGACCGCAAAACCCCTTTTACCCAGCGCTTCCGCCTTATTTACCACAGTGGTGGATTGTTCAGCGCTATGGCGGGGCTTCATGTGTAAGTAGTAGGTAGTTTTCAAGCCTTTGTCCCAAGCGGTAGTGTAGATGTTCATGATTTCATCAATGTCTCGGATGTCCAAATACATATTGCGAGAAATTCCCATATCCACCCATTTCTGCGCGCGCGCGGCGACTTCCACATATGCGTAAGGAGAAACCGAAAAAGAAGTTTTGTAAATTCTTTTTATTTGGTCTGGAATTTCAGCGATAGCTTCAATATCGCCATGATTTTCCAATATTCGCTCGCGAGTTTTCTCCCAAAGATTTTCATTTTTCAAAGCGAGCATTAGATTCGGATTTACCTCCAAATATTTTCCGGAGATTTTATTTCGAGAGAACATCTGGGTAAACCTGGGGTCAATGCCCGGGGAAGTTCCCGCTACCAGCCCGATATTTGCATTTGGCGCAATAGCCAAGAGTGTTGCATTTCTGATTCCACGCTTCACTTTCGCGCGCACAGAATCCCAATCCAGCGGAGGCAATAATTTGGCGGACTCTTTTTTTACAGTTAGTTCTCGGTCGCGGTCAGCTTCCAACTTTTTTAGTGTATCAATTGGCACTTCGCCTAAAGACCAGCCGGAACCTTTGAAATTTTTATAAGTCCCGCGCTCTTCCGCCAGGTTTGCTGATTCATCGATAGACATATAAGAGATGAATTCAAAAACTTGATCAGCAAAGTCATAAGCCTCCGGGTCCTCATAAGAGTATCCCAATTGTTCTATTGCATCTGCAAAACCCATCAGCCCAAGACCAACCGCGCGGTTTTCCGAATCAGCGCGTATGGCTTCAGCTATTGGAAGTTCATTAATATCGATCAAGTTATCAAGCTGACGGGTAGCTAGACGAACGGATTCTTCCAGTCGATGCCAATCAATTTGTTTATTTACTATATGTCGCGCTAAATTTATTGAAATTAAATTACACACTGCCACATTATCCCTATCTGTCGGTAAGGTGATTTCGGTGCACAGATTGGAACAATGAATAGTGCCGGTATTATTATTCAAGGCGCGGATATTTATGGAATCTTTCCAAGTAAGCCATGGGTGGGAAGTGGTTTCAAGCGAAACGAGGATGTTTTTATATTGCTGGCGGGCGGGAATGACGTTATACATCTTCATTTTCCCTTGCTTAGCCAGTTCTATGTATTCATTATAGCGCCTAGAAAACCCTTTACCATAAAGCTCGTTTAGGTCTTTGACTTCTTTGGGGTCAAACAGATACCAGTCTGCTCCCTCCAAAACTCTTTTCATAAATTCGTCGGAGATAAATACAGCGGTATTGGCGGTGCGGGTTCGGCGGTAGTCGTCGCCGTTGTTTTGCTTCAAATCTAGAAAATCTTGGAAATTTAAGTGCCAGTTTTCCATGTAAAAACAAAGCGCGCCTTTTTTCTTACCACCTCTCTGCACTGCACGCACTGCCGAGTCTATAATATGCATGAAGGGCACGGGTCCTGAAGAAACTGTATTGTTTGATTTTAAAACTGACCCTTCGGCGCGAAGTTTGGTGACCGAAAGCCCAATGCCGCCGGTAGCTTTAGATAAAAGTAAAACATCCGAAACAGTTTTGCCGATGTGCTCCATGTCGTCATGCATCTCCATTAAGTAGCAATTTGAAAGTTTGGGATGCGGAGTGCCGGCGCCAATGTTGGAAGACCCGGCGGAAAGATATTCAAGCTTGGACATCTTATCATAAAATTTTTTTGCCCAATCTGTAGGATTTTTTTCTTGGAGAGACATGCCCATCGCAACCCGCATCCAAAAATATTGCGGAGTCTCTAGCGGAGCTTGCTTCTCATTTTTCATGAGGTAGCGATTTTGCATCGTGGAGAGACCGGAGTACTTGTAAAGCTCATCGTTTTCAATTTTTAAATGAGAAGCCAGTGCTTCGAGATCAAAGGTTGTCGCCATCTGATTGTCGAGCAAGCCTCGTTCCACTGCCTCTAAGACATATTTTTTAAAGTGCGCACTGTGTAGCTTGGCAAACTCCTCATTAGAAATGTTTTTTGACTCATCATTATCATAGTCCCCGATAACTTTCTTATAAATTACTTTAAGCAAGAGGCGAGTGGCTATTTTATCGAATTCTATACCAAATTGAGCATTCTGCAGAGCCGCATTAATGGTGGCGGCATCCAGCTCTTCAGTAGTGATGCCATCATATAGGGTGAGTTGGGTCTCAGTTGCTATTTGGATGACCTTCGATATCGGATCATCGATTCCATAGCAAGCTCGCTCGATGGATTTGTTGATTTTGTCCGCATTGAAGGGAACTTTAGAACCGTCTCTTTTAGTTATCGTAATTGTCATAATGTCTAAATTTATTTAGACATTCATTATACCCCCCTCTTGCAAGTCTAAGCAAGCTGTGGATAATAAAACTTGTTATAATTGAGAGTATGTCAACTAGCCGGCAAAAAAAAGTAGTAAAGATAATGGTTTTTGGAACCTTTGATGGATTCCACGCAGGGCACCTCGATTTTTTCAAACAAGCTAGAGCGCTGGCCGCAGAACCATATCTAATTGTCTCCATAGCGCGGGATAAAAATGTATTCAAAATAAAAAAGAAGCATCCAATTTTAAATGAGAAAAAAAGAATGGCAGTAATAAAGAAAAATAATTTAGTAGACAAAGTAGTTATGTCAAATCTAAATAATTACACCGCGCATATTGTAAAAGAAAATCCGAAAATTATTGCGCTTGGCTACGATCAGCGGGCATATGTGCAAAATCTGAAAAAAGATTTAAAAAATAAAGGTATTTTAGTTAAAATTGTGCGGTTAAAACCTTATAAAAAAGAGATTTTTAAGAACCACTTGCTAAGAGGGAAAAGCTGAATATAATAAATTATATGGAAGAACCAAACAAAACAAGTCAAACAAGTCGAGCTATTTTTTTTAAAAAAATATTTTCGAATAAAGATTTTGTTCCTATATTTTTAACTAGTTTAATTTCAATAATAATTATTTTTATTATTGGTCTTGGGTTGATTTGGACTTTTCGAACAAATCTCTTCGGATATTTTGCTAGAGAATATGTAAAAGAAGTACAAAACTTAAATCAAGAAGGTGATTTAGGTAATGTGCCCGGGAGTTCCAGTGGACAAATTTTCTCACAAGAACAATTTGTTGTGGATGTAGTGAAAAAAACAAATCCGGCAGTGGTCTCGATAATTATTTCTAAGGAAATTCCGAAATATGAAACTTACGTTGACCCGAATCAAAAATCTAATCCTTTTGGTGACATGTTTCCAAATTTTTTCTTTAACATTCCTCAATATCGCCAAAATGGAACAGAAAAAAAGGAAATTGGCGGCGGTTCAGGATTTTTTGTCTCGAGTGATGGTTTAATTCTAACTAATAAGCATGTAGTGGCAGAAGATAATGTAGAATACACCGTCTACACCAACGACGAGAAAAAACATGTGGCCAAAGTTGTAGCACGTGACCCAGTACTCGATATTGCGCTGATAAAAATCGACGGCGCTGATTTTCCCTATCTCTCTCTGGGTGATTCAGATGACTTGGAGGTGGGGCAGAGCGTAATTGCCATAGGTAACGCCTTGGCAGAATTTAGAAATACTGTCTCGGTTGGAGTAGTTTCTGGTCTTGCTCGCTCAATAACAGCTGGGAATTCTTCAGGAAACAAGGAAGTTCTAGACCAAGTAATACAAACAGATGCGGCCATTAATCCGGGAAATTCCGGCGGGCCGTTGCTTGATCTTTCGGGTCGCGTTATTGGAGTAAACGTGGCTATCGCTCAAGGTTCACAGAATGTCGGTTTTGCTCTTCCGATCAATAGCGTCAAAAGCGCAATTGAATCAGTCAAAGCTACCGGCAAAATTGTCCGTCCATATCTCGGTGTGCGCTATGTGGTTATCAATCCTGAAATGAAAGATAAAAATAATCTTACGGTGGACTACGGAGTACTAGTAAAAGCAGGTGCGACAGTAAACGAACTGGCAGTTATTCCCGGAAGTTCCGCAGACAAAGCCGGGATAGTTGAGAATGATATTATCCTTGAAGTTGATGGCGTGAAGTTGGATGACAAGACCAGTCTCGCTTCTATTATCCGCGAGAAAAATATCGGACAAGTAATAACTCTCAAAATTCTCCACAAAGGCGAAGAGAAAACTATTTCTGCCACTCTCGAAGCGGCAAAGGATAACTGACCACCTCCCGCTTCGCGTACTCCTCCTTCGCAAGGAGGAGAGGCCAGGGGTGGTGATTTATCTTACATCTTTCAATCGGAGCGTTACGAAAAGCCCCAGTAAGAGTACGGCGCCCAAAACCAAGAAAATATATTCGAAAGAGGGGATTAGCAGAAGGACAGGGATAGCGCAAAGCGGAGCAATAATAAAAGAAAGCGGCCCGGTGTTGCGGAAGAAACTTATGGCGTCGGCATTTTCTTCACTGACCGATTTAAAAAAATAACTCTCGCTCATCACTTCAATAGTGGCGGCGCCAATACGAGTAAGAAATAATATCAGGGCAAAGAGCCAGACCTTTGGCACACTGATAAAAGTGATAGCAATAGTGGCTCCGGCGCTAATTAAAAATCCCCAAGCCAACATTTTTTTCTCGCCGGTTTTGTCAGAGAGTTTTCCCAGTGGGAATTCCAAAAAGACAAAAGGTAAGAGCATGATAGTAAAAATTGTGCCAATTTGTCCCCAGCTAAACATTAAATATTCGTGCAGATAAATTGGGGTATAGATTATCATCCAGGCGAAAAAGAATTTCAAAATTAAATTAATTAAATAAATTTTTGAGACATTTTTATTTTCTAGAAAAAATTTAAAAGTTTTAAAAACTGGAACTTTTTTATAATCAGGATCTTTAAAATTATTCAAAAATAAAATAAACATTGCTGAAACCAGCAGCATAAAGCCCGCCGAGAAAAGATAGATGCCCTCATAGGAGCTTTTATTTATGATCGAGCCGGAAATCATCTGGGCCACCACCCAGGCGGAGTTGATAACCATTAAGTAAAATCCGCGGAACCTGCCGATGGCAGAGTTTTTTGAAAAATCTTCAATGAAAATATCAAGGGACATGATGACTAGGTTAGTCACCACAAAATAAAGAATAAAAGCTGGAATCACAATCAATTTATAATTACCAAAGGCCAAAAGAACAAACGACAAGAGGGTAACGAGGCAAAGATATAAACTAGTTTTACGATTACCCAAATGAGTCAACACCCTGGGCATTTCGAGCAAACTCAAAATAGTGACTACAGAGGCGATTATATAAACTAGAGCCACATAGTCTGTGCCTACATAAGCTTCCAAAAAGCTTGAGTTTATATAAGTAGTTAAAGCTACCGGAATAGAAAAAAGAAAACCCGCCAGATATATTATTTTTCTATTTCTATTCAAAGTATTTTCTTTATAACTTTATAAACTTTATAACTTTCAACTACTTCTTACATACTCAAGATTACTGGAATCACCAGCGGCCGCTTGGCGGTTTTTTGATACAAGAATTTAGAGATACTTTCGCCCAGGTTCGCTTTGATTTGGTCGAAGTCTATGACGTTCCCGCCTGAATGAAATTCATTTCGGGCAGGCATTCTGGCCGTGGCATCTTCCACTGATTTTTTAATAATCATGCGAACTTGACGCAGAAGTTCCTGATTTTCTTTCAGGTAGACGAAGCCGCGGGAAATCAAGTCCGGAGATTTTTTTAATTTGCCGGTTTTTTGATCTACCAACGCGATGACCACAAACATGCCGTCTTGAGCGAGCATCATCCGATCACGAATGACGACATCCTGCGCGTCTCCGACAGAAGTGCCGTCTACCATCATCAGTCCCGATGGGGCTTTTTCTTTGCGGGTAATCATTCTTTGTCCGTCAGCAGAAATTTCAATAACTGAACCATTGTCCGGGACAACAATATTTTCTTCTGACATTCCGAGCTCAAGCGCCAATTCTTTATGTCGCACAAGCATTGAATGCCAACCATGAATTGGTATAAAAAATTTCGGATGGGTTTTTCTATGGAGCCATTTTATGTCTTCTTGGTTGCCGTGACCCGTTGCATGTACAAAGTCTTCACCAGATGTACGGTAGCTTATGATACGCACACCTTGCCTTGTTAGTCCGTCTTTCATTTTTTGGACTTGAAGTTCATTCCCTGGGATGATAGAAGAAGAAAGTATTATTGTGTCTCCCTTATGCAATAAAAATTTTGTATGGGTTTTATTTGCAGCACGATTAAGTGATGCAAATTCCTCACCTTGAGCACCAGTCATAAGAATTACAACTTTATTGGGTGGGTAGTCGTTTATTTCTTCAATTGATATGATTGTTCCTTTTTTGGGCTCAAATAACTTGGCTTCGATTGCTACTTCGATATTTGTTTTCATTGAGCGTCCGTCTATTGCTATTTTTTTACCTAAAGTTTCAGCAAACTTTACTATATGAGCTAGACGAGTGATATGGGAAGCGAAAGCAGCAATAATCATACGGCCGCTTACTTTTCTTATTAAATTTTCCAGCCCTTGGTGTACTTTTATCTCTGGTAGAGAGAAACCCTCGTTTTCTATATTTGTGGAGTCAGTCATTAAGAGAAGCACCTTCGCTTTATCAAAAATTGAATACTCTTTTTCTTCTTCTTTGGAAACGATTCCATCTATTTGGTCCAGCTTGTAGTCGCCCGGGGTGACGATCCAGCCCCTGTCTGTTTCTATAATTATGCCCATCGAGTCCGGAATGGTATGGGTGACCCCAAAGAACCGAATTTTTATTTTTCCACAAGTTATCGTAGAATCTTTTTCAACAATGTTTTCTTTCATGGCGGGCAATTGCGGAAATTCTGCCTGACGTTTTCGCATCATCAGAATAGAAAGATTTCTGGAATACACCGGAGGGTTCCCGATACGTGATAATACGAGTGGCACACCACCGATATGGTCCAGGTGTCCGTGCGTTACAATCAAGGCGCGTATTTTATCTTTGCGTTCTTCGAGATAAGTTGTATTGGGGATGACGTAATCAACCCCCGGTGTTTCTTCGGTAGAGAAGTGCATGCCGGCGTCGATAACGATGATGTCCTCTCCGATTTCAATGGCGGTCATGTTCTTGCCGATTTCTTCCACGCCCCCGAGCGGAATAATGCGAATTACTCCATTCTCCGGTGGAAGAATTTTACTTTCGTTTATATTTCGATACTGGCTTTTGCCACCGAAAGAGGGTCGGCCGCCACGATTCTGCCGAAAGCCCTTTTTAGCATATTGGTAAGTGGAACTTTTCATCATTTTTTTTCTCTCGGGAGCTCGATATTCCCCACCCGTTGGACGGATAGGTGGTCTTTGTTCTACTTTTTTATTATCTACACTCATTGCGCTGAAAGACAGTCTATGCTTTTTTGTCATTTTATTTTTTATTGAGTAAATATTTTCCAAACATTATTTGTTTCACTATACCATGAATACACATTAGCGAATCGATCTCCCGGAGAGATGATGTGGTCGATGGATAGACCTTTCAGACTCTCTGATACTACATATATGAAATTGGGACTGTATAAGAAAACCGCCGAAGCGTCTTTTTTTATTTCGTTTTCAAACTCCGCATATTTTTTTACTCGAGCCCCTTCATCGACAGTTATAAACGCATCTTTTAAAATTTTATCCACCTTGGAATTGGTATACATAGCTACATTGAGTCCCGGGTCATTTCTCTGGGAAGAATGCCAAAAAGCAAAGAAATCAGACTCATTATTGATGATTTGTCCGAACAAAAGAGCATCATATTTGCGCGGGCGAATAACGGACTGATTAAGGTTGCCAACTTCAAAAGTTTTTACATCGACTTTTATGCCGAGCGTCCCTAGGTCTTCTTTAATAAGTTCTGCGGTCTGGGCGAGTTCCGGAGCATTGCCAGTTGAAATTGAAAATTCTATATAAGCAATAGTTTTCTTTTTTTTGACAGTGGTGATTTTTTCTAAAAATCCGCCCTCATTCAGTTTCCATCCATCTTTTGCCAGAATTTCTTTGGCTTTAGTCAATTTCTCTTGATATGAAATTTTAT
Organism: uncultured Candidatus Saccharibacteria bacterium; assembly: GCA_964372515.1. Classification (GTDB taxonomy): domain Bacteria; phylum Patescibacteriota; class Minisyncoccia; order Phycocordibacterales; family UBA9973; genus UBA9973. The sequence goes on along the minus strand of CAYJQS010000007.1, from coordinate 3,558 downwards.
TTCCTGCGCTTAATTTATGATACTCTATCATATTCAGTGGTATCGGATCGTCGATGGCCACTCCGTACCCTTCTAGCACTTCACGCACGATGCGGTCCTTGTCGATGGCTAGGTCAATAGCCTTGACGACATTTTTATTAGTAAATATTTGATTCTGATTTTGATTAAAGAAAAGTCCAAAGATTCTTGGCAGAACCGAGGATTCTATTCTGTACCCTTTTTCTTTCAAAATATTGGCATTCTCTGGAGTAATCGAGCTTACCTGATCTACTTCTTCATTTTCCAGCGCCAACACTAAATCTTCTTCACTAGGATAAAAACGCAAGGTTAATTTTTTAATATATGGCTTGCCCAGCACAAATTTATTAAACGGTTTCAGTTCATAATAATCTATAATGCCCGAAGACTGCTTGCCGACCTCCGAGATTAGGTAAGGTCCCGAGCCTATCGGATTAGTGTTTCTTTCATTCAACTCCAAAGGCGTTTTATTCCACAAATATTCCGGCATAATTCCCAAGGTTGCATTTTCTAAAAATGAAGCGTAGGGCTGTTGCAAAATAAATTTAATATTTTTATCATCTATTATTTCAACACTTACCCCGTCCCAATTTCCTTTGCGCGGGCTTTTAATAACCGGGTCCTTGGTTTTATCGATAGTAAAAAGGACATCTTTGGAAGTCACCGGCTCCCCGTCCTGAAAATAAATTTTATCTTTTAAAGTAAAAGTGTAAATGAGCCCATCTTCAGATGCTTCTACTTTCTCCGCTAAGTCCAGGGCCAGGGTTCCGTCAGAATTTTTCCTCATTAGCCCCGAATATACCAGTGAAACCAAATCCCGGTCGGTTTCGGAGTATGCCAAGATCGGATTTATAAAACGGGGAGTACCCACGATACCTTCAGTTATTTCGCCACCCGCAAGCGGCACGCTCACCATGAAGGACTTGTTAATATTTTGTAGTATGGAAAGCGTGCTTAAAAAGAACACCAATACCAAGCCGTAAAAAACCAGCCATTCTTTTTTTGAAAAAGAAGCCAAGGCTACCTCGATTTGTTTTCTATTAGGCAATTTTAAAAAATTGCGTAAGCGACCGTAGAAATTTTCCATAAAAGAAATTTTTAGTGCGAGATTCCTCTACAATTAGCTATTCGCTTTTATTATTATAGCGAAAAAAGCCGACAAAGCAAAAAGAATGGCGCAGGTTATAGACAAGTAAAAAAGAAACTTTTCAAAACCTCGACGAGTATGGTGGAAACTGCTGCCGTCTCCGCCCCCGAGCGCGCCCCCAACTCCCGCGCCCGATTGCTGGAGTAAAATTGATAGGACTAACACTACCGAAAGAATAATCTGCCCATAAGGCAGAATTTGCGCCACTAAACTCATAAGTCCATTATTGCATAATTAAATCAAGAAAGCAACCCGTCTATTTTACCTGTTTTTTATATTTAATTTTTGTATAATGTGTCTATGGCAAACAAAATGGAAAGACTAAGAGCAGAACAAGTGTCTATACCAGAAGAAGATAAAATAGCAAAACCACTTATGAGTACGGGAGATGTAGCAAAAGAGCTTCAGGTGAGCTCTAGAACCATTTCGAGACTTATCAAGGCTGGGGAATTAAAGGCAGTAAAAAGTGGAGATCTATTTGTAATAACTCGAGAAGATTTTGATGAGTTTATAAGAAATAAAACAATTAACAAACTGCACGAAGAATAGATATTATCAAATCTGACGGCCGTCCAAAAGTGATACAAAAATTTAGCAATAAGAAACGATTGTCCACTAATGTTAAATTAACTTTAAGGTGTTGAGTAAAGAGAGTCTTTACGCAATCAAGAAACTTTCCTTCTATTTTTTCTCATTGTTAGAATATCTCTAGTTTTTCTGATGATTTTTTGAGGCAAAGTAGATGATGACCCAGGAACTGATTCAATCATTTTAGTTAAATCTCTCAACCCAGATAAAGTATTTACCGATCTTAATTTAACGGCAAAATCAGGTCCAACTAATTCATCAAATAACTCTTTCATTTCATCTTCAAAGAAAGAAAAGCCCTCCAATTTACTTCTAATCATGGCTTGCCAAATCATTTTCTGGGATAATCCCGTTTCAATGCTTAGTCTTTTTATTAAAGCTTCAAGTAAATCCACTTCAGGTTGATAAATATCAAAACCAGGATTTTTATCCATATTCACGAGCAAATATCTAGAAACTTTATTGGAAAATTCTGGGTGTTTTTCTAAATATCACTGAGTTATTTCTCTAGCCAAACGCTCAGTGACTGCTTCATCGAATAGTCGAAAAAAATGCGTTGAATCAATTTTAATTGTCCCATCTCCCATATCACTAGCTTTACCTTTGGTAATACTGTAGCCTGTTGTGTATTCGATTTCTGTCTCATTATATTTTGTAAAAGTATTAACCGAAACTGCGTGCACTTCTTCATGAATTAAATTACGAAGACTTAAAAGTTCTGGTGGTATACCATTGCTCAGAGCAATAAGTTGATCTTGGGTAATGTCAACATTCATACCTTACCTATTGTGTTGTTTAGATTAAAAGATGCTCCTCTGCCTTTAGAATAAACGATTTTTTCTGGCCCAAGAAAATTAACTTTATCTGAAGATATACCGGACTTCTTAGCGTAATCATCAAAAATTGTTCTTAATAAATTAAAATCAACCCTAGCAAGAAATTTTTCTAGTTTGGGATTTTTTTGTTCAGTTTTATTGTTAGGTCTAGACGTGTTATGTTCTAAGTTCATAAATTTGTATTTATTGTTTTTATTAAAAAGCGATGTATTCTAAATACAACTATATTATTATACCTTAGATTGTCAGTACAATAAACTGGACAAATTTTTGAATTCATTATATTATATCTGAATTAAAAATTAACTTTAATATTTTTATGAAACCACATGAATTTTTTGATTCTACACTACAAAGAAAGTTTGAAGATGCAGTCGATTCTATTGATAGAAGAATGGAGGGTTGGTTGCCGAAACTTGATGAAATTAATGGAAAAATAGAATCAATTAGACATAAGCTTGTCCAGTTTCAAAATGAAGCAGAAGATGTTACTACTATTAAATTAACTCAGCAGGCACTCGCATCTTTAATTGAAGCCAGGCAAGTTGTTTACGAAGCAATAGTTGATGATTTAAAGCAAAAGGCTTTAATAAGAAAAACCTCAGAAAAAAAACCAAAATAAATGAATGTGAGAATTTAAAAAATTTCTACGACACTAGAAATTTTCCAGCCTCGTCTTTTTGCTTGTCAAGTTCCGAGACAACTTTTTTTCGTAATTGCGCTAATTCAACTTCTGTTATATTTGGTTCCTTGTCGTATGTAGTTTTCCAGAATTTAGCTTCACCGAGAGCACTTCTCATTTGCTCAGTGAGGACCAATCCACTTGCATAGGTATACTCAACTTTGCCAATTCCCGTAAGTTCTCCTTCAGCATTTACGGCGGCCGAAAAAGCAATATCATTTTGATAACTAAAACCCGATTTTGTATTAAATCAGCATTGTGATTCTCCGAAACGATGTCTAGCCATA
>CAYJQS010000006.1:1371-13869 GCA_964372515.1 uncultured Candidatus Saccharibacteria bacterium | reverse complement strand
GGCATTTTATAAATTGCGAGAAGTGTATAGAGAAAAACGGCGGTAAGTCATTTTGCCCTGGGGGTTGCGTACTTTCGCGCCACGGCCGCCGGATTAGCCCGGTTGAAGTAAATTTGGTAGAATCTTCTTATGAATAAAGGCACAGAGCATCCGCTTTCTATTTTAGCCAATGAGGCTTACCAAGTTTTTTCAGAGCTTGGCTTTGAAATTACCATGGGGCCAGAGCTTGAAAGCGACTGGTACAATTTTTATGTTTTAAATTTTCCCAAAGATCATCCCGCGCTTGATATGCAAGATACTTTTTGGATAAAGAACGAAAAAAATAAAGTTTTACGCACTCACACTACCACTGTTACAGCTCGAGCAATTGAGCAGGCGGGAAAGGAGGGCCGGTTGCCAGCCGCTTTTATTTCTATCGGCAAAGTTTTTCGCAACGAAGCCACTGATTTTTCACACGAGATGCAATTTTTTCAAATTGACGGCATCATGGTCGGGAAAATTGAAGATGGTGTTTCGGTCGCAAACCTAAAAGGAGTGTTAACTCATTTTTATAAAAAAATGTTGGGTGATGATGTGGAAGTAGAATTTAGGCCAAGCTTTTTTCCTTTTACCGAGCCATCTTTAGAAGTTTTTGCAAAATTCTCCGCCAAAGGCGGATCCGCCTCTGGCGGAAAAGGTGAACCCCAGTGGCTTGAAATGATGGGCTCGGGAGAGCTACACCCAAATGTTATAAAAAATTGTGGTCTCGATCCCAAAAAATATCAAGGTTTTGCCTTCGGTGGCGGACTCGACCGTATAGCCATGATTAAATGGGGTATTCCGGACGTGCGGCTTTTTTATCAAGGAGACCTCAGACTTAACCAATTCTAGTATGCTCATTTCTTACAACTGGCTCAAGTGGTACCTGCCCGACTTGCCTAGCAAGCTCATTCAGGCGGGTATACCGGATGCACCTCCTGCAGAAAAACTTGCGGATATTATTACTTATCACATTGCCGAGGTTGAGAGTGTAACTCCCCTCCTTGTGGAGGAGGGGGCTGGGGGTGGTGATTATATTTTTGAAATAAAAATTTTACCAAATCGCGCGCATGATTTACTCTCCCACATGGGCATGGGCCGAGAGCTTGCGTCGCTTTTAAATATTTCATACACCGACCCGACTCCTAAATATAAAATTCCGGAATCCAAACCGACGAAATTGAAAATTGAGATAAATACGAACAAATGTCGCAGAGATACAGCCAGAATCGTTCGAAATATCAAAGTTGACCCATCGCCGGAGTGGATGGTAAAGCATTTAGAGTCAATAGGCCAGCGCTCTATAAATAATATTGTAGATGCGACAAATATTGTAATGTTTGATTGTGGCCAACCTAGCCATGTTTTTGACATGGACAAAGTCAAAGGCCCGAAATTGGATATAAAAGCCTCGGCTGGCGGCGAAAAGATTATTTTTTTAGGTGGACTTGAAAAAGAGTTGCAGAAAGGCATGGTTATTATTTACGATGCCGAAGGGAATCCTATAGGTACCGGAGTCAAAGGTGGAACTCTGGCTGAACTGGATGACAATACGCATAATATAATTCTTCAGATTGATAACTTTGACCCGATATCTGTCAGGAAAATGGGTCAGGCTTTGAATATTTTTACTGAGGGGCGCAAACGTTTTGAAAACGATCTATCGCCCGAGCTTGCGCCTTATGCAATGCGGGAACTTTCGGCGCTGATTGCGGAGATGTGTCCGGGGGCAATTTTTGAGGAGGTAGTAGATATTTATCCGGAAAAACAAAAAGAAAGAAAGCTAAAATTTTCTCTAGAAAAAATTTCTAAAATTTTAGGGCTCAAAGTCACAGCGGCAGAAGTGGAAAAGATTTTGAATAACTACGTAATTAAGTATGTAATTAATGAAGATGAATTTGAGATTACCGTACCCCCGTATCGTCTCGATTTAGAGATTGAAGAAGATATGGCAGAAGAAATAGGGAGGATTATGGGCTACGATAAAGTAAGGGCGGAAATCCCGAAAATTAATTTTAAGCCTAAAATTAATGAAGAATATAAAAAAATTCAAAAAGTTCGTGGGTATCTCCTTTCACAAGGCTATTCTGAAGTTATGACATATGTATTTGTAGATAGCGGGGAGGTGGAGGTAATGCAAAGCGCTTCGGATAAAAAGTTTTTACGGACAAATTTAGCAGATGGATTAAAAGAAAGCTTGAAACTAAATAAAATTAATATACCACTTTTAGGTTTAAAAGAAGTTAAAATATTTGAAATCGGGACTGTTTGGAATCCAAATGAAGAAATGCATGTGGCATACAATGAGAAGGATAAAATTATGGAGAAAAGTTTAGAGGAGTTTGCACCACCTCGTCTTTCAGACACTCCTCCTTCAAAAGGAGGAGAAGATAATCCTCCCCGCCTTGATAAGGAGGGGGTAGGGGGTGGTAATTTCAAAATGTGGTCGCTTTATCCGTTTATCTCTAGAGATATCTCTGTATGGGTTCCACAAGAAGTTGAAAGTTATCAAGTTTGTAAAGTTATAAAGGAGAGCGCGGGGGAACTTTTAATAAAAGACCCGGAACTTTTTGATGAATTTAAAAAAGATGGAAAAGTTTCTTACGCATTTAGATTGGTTTTTCAGTCTCTGGAGCGGACATTGACAGATATGGAAGTAAACGATATTATGTTAAATATAGAAAAAAAAATAAAAGAGCAGGACTGGCAAGTTAGATAAGATAATTAGCCCTAGAAGGTCGATGCTTGCGCTGTAAAATAAACTAAAACTCAATTATCCTATTGGTGGAACCCCCACCCCCCATCAGCCGACTTTGTCGACTGATCGTCAGCCTCTCTCTCCACTCACTCCTCGTGCTCCGGGATCGCGGAGACGAGGGTGGTCAGGCAGTCTCGTTCGTTAGAGACCCTCGGGTCATTTGAACTCTAACCCCAGGGTCAAGAGTTTCGGGCCGGGTCGCGGATTATCGCGACGCCGGCCCCTTGTTTTTCTCATCAAAAAACAGCTTAAAACGCTTGCAAGACAAGGTTAAATTTGCTATAATATCTTTACATGGCAAAGGGAAAAGACCAAAAAGAGGTTAAGCAAAACGGGCCTGCCCGCAATGCTTCAAGCATAGCTGATGCAGGCGGGCATCATTACGATGCTTCAGACATTTCAGTATTGGAAGGTTTGGAGCCCGTCAGACGCCGTCCGGGCATGTATATCGGGACTACTGGACCGGAAGGTATGCACCACCTAATTTGGGAGATTTTTGACAACTCGCGCGACGAAGCAATGGGAGGATTTTGTAACGATATTGAAGTAGTTCTACTTCCAGGTAATCGTGTGCGAGTTGCGGACAATGGCCGCGGTGTGCCGGTGGATATTCATAAAAAAACAAAAGTCTCCGCGCTCGAGACAGTGATGACTACGCTACACGCTGGAGGCAAATTTGGCGGGGAGAACAGCGGTTACAAAGTTGCCGGAGGCTTGCACGGCGTGGGCGCATCGGTGGTGAACGCGCTTTCAATTTATTGTAAGGCGGAAATACATCGAGACGGAGGCAGATATGTACAAGAATATTCTATCGGTAAGAAAAAGTCTGCGGTTAAAAAAATTGGCGTTTCGAAACTCCACGGCACGATAATTACTTTTGAACCGGACCAAGAAGTCTTCGGCGATATAAAATTTGACTGGAATATAGTGGTAAGCCACATCCGCCAGCAAGCGTACTTGGTAAAGGGTTTAAAAATTTTAATAATTGATGCGCGGCAGTGGGACAACAAAAAAGGCCTAGATGACTCTGACGTTTTTTATTTTAGAGATCTTGGCCTCGAACTTCCGTCGGTATCTTTTTATTTCGAAGGCGGGCTAGTGTCGCTCGTAAAATATTACAATAAATTTCAAAAGCCCGTCCACGATAATATTTTTTATATTCAAAAAGAATTGGATAATGTGGGCGTAGAAATCGCTCTGCAGTATGTGGACGACATTATGGAACGCCTTACTCCTTTTGCCAACAATATTTACACTCGCGAAGGTGGCACGCATGTGACCGGTTTTAAAACTGCGCTCACCAGGACTTTAAATACTTACTGCAAAAAAAATGAAATGATGAAAGAGTCCGAGGGCGGGTTTACTGGTGAGGATGTGCTGGAAGGTTTAACGGCTGTGATTTCGGTAAAACTCCGCGAAATTCAGTTTGAGGGACAAACCAAAGGCAAGCTTGGCAGCATGGAGGCTCAGGGTGCAGTGGCCACAGTACTTGGTGATGCTTTTACTAGTTTTTTAGAGGAGAACCCTGACGACGCTAAAGCTATAATAAACAAGTCAATTCTGGCCCTTAAGGCTCGTAAAGCGGCTAAAGCGGCCAAGGATTCGGTGCTCCGAAAAGGCGCGCTAGAGGGTATGACCTTACCGGGAAAGCTTGCGGACTGTCAGAGTAAAAGTGCTGAGGAATCAGAATTATTTTTAGTAGAGGGAGACTCCGCCGGGGGGTGTTGGATTGACAAAACTGAAATTGCATTGGCTGATGGAAGAAACCTATCAATGAAAGAATTGATTAAAGAAGATAAACAAGGAAAGCAAAATTTCTGCTACACGATGCAAACTAATGGGCATGTGGGTCTGGCTCCTATAAAAAATCCCAGACTTACAAAACGCAATGCTGAAGTTATAAAAATTATTTTAGATAATGATGAAGAACTAATATGTACGCCGGATCACCCTTTTAGGTTGATCAATGGTTTGTATAAGGCGGCTTGCAAATTAACTCCAAACGACAGCATTGCTCCCCTCTATAGAAAAATATCTAAGAAAGGTGAAGGTACAAGTTTGGATGGTTATGAAATAGTTTTTGATCCCAAGAAGCAACGATGGATTCCTACACATGTCCTTGCAGATATGTACAACCTTAAAAATGAAATTGATACTCCCATAAATGGTAGTCATCGCCACCATGTTGATTTTAATAAAAGAAATAATAACCCAACAAATATTCAGCGAGTCTCTTATGAAGAGCATATGTCGATACATTATAGCCATCTCGAACATACATTGCATCGACCAGATGTAAAAATAAAGTCAGCTGAAGCAAAACGCACAAAAGTTTTTCGAGAGAAAGCTAAGATGAAAAGTCTGGAAAAGAGAGAGTTGTTTAGCGAGAATGCAAAAAAACAATGGCAAGATGAGTCATATAAAAAATACATGACGGAGAAATTTCTTGAATTTTACCATTCGAATGGAGAGTATCGATTGGCAAACAATAAGCTCTTGAGCGAGAATCAGAAAACATATTGGGCCTCTCTAGACAATAGGAAAAAACAATCCGAAAAAGTGATTGAGTCTTTCGAAAAACACCCAGAGAGAAAGGATTGGCTTCGTGAAGAAGCAAGAAAAGAATGGAGTAATAAAATCTTGCTTGCTTGGAGAAGTGAGGAGACAAAGAAACAATGGACACCAGAATTCCGAGAAAAAAGAAAGAAATCGTATAATCAAACATATCTAAAAAAAGCTCTTAAAACACTGCACGATATCTATACAAGAAAAGGATCAGTTGATGTAGAAATCTATAATGAAATTAGAAAAGAAACTAATGATAAATCATTGATTACTCTAGAAACTTTATGCGACAGATTTTTTGACGGAAATAAAGATAAATTATTTGACGCGGCGGTGCATTATAATCACCGAATCAAAAAAATCGAAGAGGTCAAGGAAAGATTCGATGTCTACGATATTGAAGTTCCCGGGACGCACAATTTTGCACTTGCTTCGGGAGTTTTTGTTCACAATAGTGCAAAGCAAGGCCGTGACCGCAGGACACAAGCAATACTGCCACTACGCGGAAAAATTTTAAACGTGGAGCGTGCGCGCATAGATAAAATGCTGGCTTCTAAAGAAGTGCGAGCATTAGTCATTGCCATGGGTACTTCCATAGGGGATACTTTTGACGTGGAGAAAATAAGATATCATAAAATAATTATCGCGACCGATGCGGACGTGGATGGCTCACACATTCGCACGCTACTCCTGACTCTTTTTTATCGATACTTCAGACAAATAATTGATGCGGGATATATTTACATTGCTCAACCGCCACTTTATAAAATAAAAAGAGGGAAAGAAATCTTGTATGCTTACACGGATGCAGAAAAATTGAAAATTATCGGTAAGGAGGCAGATATAAGCGAGATACAACCCGCCGATTTACCCGCCGAAGCAGAAACGGAGGAGGGCGTTGATCAAAACCTAGAACCTAACACCTCGAACCTAAAACCTAATCGCGTTCACATTCAACGCTTCAAAGGTTTGGGTGAAATGAATCCCGAAGAACTCTGGGAAACTACTATGGACCCTAAGAATCGTGTACTCAAGAAAGTAAATATAGACGATGCTGAAGAAGCCAATAAAGTTTTCGATATTCTCATGGGCTCCGAAGTTCCACCGCGAAAATCTTTTATCCAATCAAATGCAAAACTAGCGGAGATTGATATTTAATTGATTTACGAGTTAACATATGTTAACCTATGTATATGTTGAAAAATAAGCATATTTTAGAAACAGAAGGTAAAAAATATTTCTCTGCACCCGAGATAGCAAAATTGCTTGGCGTTTCTCGTATTGCTATTTTTAAGAAGATTAAATCTGGCCAAATCCACGCGGAAAAAATCGGTAGAAATTATGTTATTCCCAGGGAGGAATATGAAGCTATTTTAGGCATATTCGTTCCTGAAAGAAGAAAAAAAGATATAGAAGATACAGTCGAACGAGTATTTAAAAAATATGGTTCCGCATTACGCAAGCTAGGTAAAGAATAGAAGTTTTTATGGCTCGTAAGACGATTAAACGTATTAATTTAGCAGATGTAGAGTATACAGCTTTTCAAATTGCTAAGAAATTTATGGAGTGGAGCGAACCAATTCCAGATTTTGAGACACGTTTTCCGGATAAATTAGAGAGTTGTATTGAAACACCCTTCCAAACATTTGATAGAAAAAGCTTATACCAAGGTCTTGTTGGTAAAGCATCAATCCTATTTTATTTAATGATTAAGAATCATCCATTTCAAAATGGCAATAAAAGAATCGCAGTCACAACTTTATTTTTATTTCTTGTTCAAAACTACAAATGGCTTTCAACTTCAAACGAAAATATTTATAAGTTTGCATGTGAAGTTGCGGAAAGTAAGCCGGAAGATAGGTCGGAAATCATGACTATTATAAATTCTTTTATTGAAGCAAATATCGAAGAATATGACCCAAATAAATAATAAAATTGTGGGAAAATTAGTCTTAGCGTCAAGCTCACTTACAAGAAAAAATTTACTCACGGAAGCTGGTCTGGATTTTGAAATTGACCCAAGTAATTATGAAGAGAACATGACTTTACCGATGTCACCAAAAGATTTAGTAGTGCATCTTTCAAAAGGAAAAGCAGAAGATGTAGCCAAAAGACATAAAAAAGGAGTAGTTTTAGGAGCAGACACAATAATTGTTTATCAAAATAAAATTCTAGGTAAACCTCATACACCAGAAAGAGCTAAAGAAATGTTAAAAATGCTAAGTGGCAAGCAACATTCTGCCATTACAGGTTTTACAATTATAAACACAGAAAATAACAATATTATATCTAAGGCTGTAGAGACAAAAGTATTTTTTAAAGAACTTAGTGAACAGGAAATAAATGAGTATATTGCTACAGGTGAACCACTTAATAAAGCAGGAGCTTATGCAATTCTAGAAAGTGGCGCTAACTTTGTCGAAAAAATTGAGGGGAGTAAAACCAATGTTGCGGGTTTACCGATGGAGGAAGTAATGGAAACTCTAAAAGATTTTATTTCTTAAAAATCTCTTGTTACACTTTTGAACGATCGTTAAATTTGATAACAAATTATTTTTTGTTTTTTATTTCCTCCAAAAGTTTTTCAACAAGTTCTTCTTTAGAAATTTGCCCGAGTTGGCCGAGGTCTCTAGATTCAAGAGTAACTTTATTTGCTTCAATTTCTTTATCGCCAATCACGATCCAATAAGGGATTTTGTTATTTTTTGCATCCCGGACTTTGGAGCCCAAGTTTTCATCAGCAGTATCTAACTCTGCCCGGATATTATTTTCTTTCAATAATTCGTAAACTTTTTTTGCATATTCATTATGATTTTCTCGCACTGGAATAACTTTAACTTGCACCGGAGATAGCCAAAGCGGAAAGACGCCAGCTGTGTGTTCGATAAGAATAGACAAGAATCTATCAATCGAGCCCATGATTGCAGCGTGGAGCATCACCAAGCGTTCCTTTTCGCCTTTTTCATTTATACAAAATAAGTCAAAACGTTCTGGCATATTCATATCAAGCTGTATCGTTGCTACTTGCCATTCTCGGCCCAATGCGTCTTTAGCCATAAAGTCCAATTTAGGTCCGTAAAAAGCAGCTTCACCGACACCTTCAAACCATTCAACTTTTTTTGAAGTTACGATTTCTCTCAATATTGGCTCAGCCTCTTCCCACTTTTTCTTATCACCGAGATATTTATCCGGTTCCTTTGAATCATGGATAGACAATCTTACACGCATAGAAAATCCAAATGGTTTATAAAAATCTTGTACAATATCCCAAACTTTCAAGAATTCTTCTTTCACTTGCACCATTCGGCAAAAAACATGCGCATCGTCTTGAGTAAAACTTCTCACTCGAGAAAGCCCAGATAGTTCTCCAGACTGTTCGTCTCGGTAGCAAGTGGTGGTACTTGAATATTTTTGTGGCAATTCTCGATAACTCCACTGTTTGCGATCAAAAATTTCTATGTGGTGCGGGCAATTCATCGGCTTCATGGCAAATTCATGTCCTTCGCGAGTAGTGATTCTGAACAACTCGTTTTTAAACTTATCCCAGTGCCCGCTTCTCTCGTATAATTCCTTTTTTGTGATGTGGGGAATTTCCACTTTCATGTAGCCGTGTGCCCCACGAAGCTCCCAAACAAAATCATCCAGTAAATTTCTTAAAATTGTTCCCTTAGGTGTCCAAAGAGGGAGACCGCTTCCCACCAGTTCAGAAAATACAAATAAATCTAATTCTTTGCCTAATTTTTTATGGTCTCTTTTTTTTGCTTCTTCTCTTTGATTTATGTATTTTTCTAATTCTTCTTTTGTTTCAAATGCTAAACCGTAAATGCGCGTGAGCATTTTGTTTTTTTCATCTCCGCGCCAGTAGGCGCCAGCCACGCGGTCGAGCCTAAATGAGTCAGGTGCAATATCCTTACTTGGATTTTCTACGTGTCCGCCTTTACATAAATCTACAAAATCACCGGAATTATAAAAAGTTAAATTCTTACCTTCCTTTTCAAATTCTTCTATCAATTCTGTTTTATATTTATTCCAAGCGAATTCTTCTCTCGCTTCTTTAGCCGTAACTTCTTTTTTTTCAAATCCATCCCATTTCTTCAAAATTTCTCGCATTTTTTTCTCTATTTTTGGCAAGTCCTTTTCACTAACCTGTTCCGACAATTCAAAATCTTGATAAAAACCGTCATCGATAGACGGCCCGATAGCATTCTTGGCTCCAGGGTAAAGTTCTCTAACAGCTGCCGCTAAAAGGTGCGCCAAGGAATGCCTTAAATCATGTAGTTTTTCGCTCAAGTTTTCTTTACTAGTCATAGAACCTTATATTATCATATCTGTGTTTGCTTTTCACCTTTAATATGCTAGGATAAAGCACATTATGGTAGTCCGAATGAGAAGCACAAAATCGCATACAGCAAACCGGCGCTCGCATCATGCTTTGATGGCGGCTTCGTTTGTTGCCTGTGAAAACTGTAAGGCTTTAAAGAAGTCCCACACTGTATGCAGAGAGTGCGGTTTTTATCGCGGGATGAAGATAATGGATTTGGTAAAAAAGACAGAGAAGAGGCAGAAGAGAGAGAAAGCCAAGAAGGCAGAAGCAAAGTAGACCTCACCCCGCCTTTGGCACCCCTCTCCTTACTAAGGAGAGGGGCCGGGGGTGAGGTGAATTGAGAAAAGTTCATTTAAAATGGCTAATCGACATCTTTCCAGATCAATAGTGCTCCAGACGCTTTTCGAGTGGGACTTCCTGCTTGCCTCGACTAAGCGAAGCGAAGGCGGGCCTGCCGAAACCGATCAGATTAAAACAATATTAAATAGAAACCTGAAAGAATTTGCGCCGGGGTTGGAAGACGATTCTTTTGTATTTACTCTAATTAACGAGATTTTGAAAAAGCGCACGGCGGTTGATGAAATTATAGAAAAGGCGGCGCCGGACTGGCCGATTGATAAAATTTCTATTATTGATCGGAATATTTTAAGAATTGGTTTGACCGAGCTACTTTTTGGTGACCGCAAAGAAGTGCCGCCAAAAGTTGCTATCAATGAAGCCATCGAACTGGCTAAAACTTTCGGCGGCGAGAATTCCGGTAAATTTGTCAACGGCGTTTTGGGGGCGGTTTACAAAGAAATTGGCGAGCCGGGCAAGGAAGAGAAAAGTAAAAAGAAAAAACAGAATGAGCCGGTGGATATCAGCAAATTACCTGTTGAACAAAAAGGAGGAGCTTTGGTGTATGCAATGAGTGGCAAGGATGTAATGTTTGCAATGGTACATGATGTGTTTGGATATTGGACTATCTCCAAAGGAAGTGTTGAAGGGGGTGAAAATCTAGAACAAGCAACTGTTCGAGAAATCAAAGAAGAGATTGGACTGGATATTAAAATTGTGGAGAGACTAGGAGAAAATGAATATGTGGCGACGCATCCAGAGCGCGGGAAAACCTTAAAAAAAGTAGTATACTTTTTAGCGAAAAGTGAATATGTACCGCTTGCTTTGGAAGTTTCCGGTGGGCTCGATGGCGCAAGGTGGTTTACTTTAAAAGAAATTCCAGAGCTCCATATTTATAACGATATTATTCCATTGATCCGAAAGGCCATAGACATTATAAGTAGTCAAAAGTCATAAAGTTTATAAAGTTATAAAGTGAATATGATAAATTTTGCAGAATTTGAGCAGAAAACAAAAATAATTTTTAAAGACAAGAACTTGCTGAAGCAGGCCTTCATTCACCGATCGTACATAAATGAGAATCCAAATACTGGGCTAATACATAACGAACGTTTAGAATTCTTGGGCGATGCGGTGCTGGAGCTTATCGTGACAGATTTTCTGTATAAAAAATATCCAAATTATACCGAAGGGGAACTCACTGCAGTGCGTAGTGCGCTGGTGAACGCAGTTATTATTTCCGAAGTGGCCCTAAAAATCGGCATGAATGATTACTTGCTTTTATCTAAGGGGGAGGCGAAAGATTCCGGCAAAGCCAGGCAATATATTCTAGCGAACACTTATGAAGCATACGTTGGCGCCGTTTATGTGGATCAAGGATACGAAACTGCGAAAAAATTCGTTGCTGACACGCTCTTGCCTCGGACAGATGAAATTGTCGACAAAAAACTTTGGCGCGACGCCAAATCTTTTGTGCAGGAAAAGGCGCAAGAATTTGTGGGAGTGACTCCCCAATACAGAGTTTTACACGACTCCGGTCCTGACCACGACAAGCATTTTACCGTAGGTATATTTTTTGGTGGAGATGTGATTGCGGAGGGTAAAGGTAAATCGAAACAAGAAGCGGAACAAAAGGCGGCAGAGGCAGCAATAGTGGCCAAGAATTGGCTTGAATAATATGCGGCTAAACTCACTCGAAGTAAATGGTTTCAAGTCTTTTTCCAAAAAAACTAGTTTGGAGTTTCAGAACCCGATTGTCTGTATTGTGGGCCCGAATGGCTCCGGTAAATCGAATGTGGCAGAGGCCTTCCGTTTTGTCTTGGGGGAACAATCAATGAAGTCTATGCGCGGAAAGGCAGGGCTTGATCTTATTTTTAAAGGCTCTAAACATTTATCTAAAGCCACTAAAGCATCAACTACGATTTATTTTAATAATTCTGACAAAGTTTTTAAGCTGTCGAACGAAGGCGGCGAAGAAATTAATTTAAATTACGATGTCATTTCGATTTCTCGCGAAATCTACCCGGATGGACTTAGCAAATATATTTTAAATGGCACCGAAGTAAGACTCAAAGACATCAATAATCTTTTGGCTTCGGTAAATATTGGTTCTTCGGGACATCACATAATCTCACAGGGCGAGGCGGATAGAGTTTTAAACGCAAACCAGAAAGATTTACGGGAGATGGTGGAAGACGCGCTGGGTTTAAAAATTTACCAGTACAAAATAAGAGAGACTGAACGAAAACTTGAACGAACGAACGAAAACATGAAAGAAGTTTCGCTCCTGCGCCGGGAGAATGCACCACACCTTAATTTTTTGAAAAAGCAGGTAGAGAAGTTTGAAAAGACCAAAGAGATGCAGGCAGAATTGGCCCTGCTTTACCGAGAATATTTAAAAAAAGAAAGTATCTATTTAGAACAGGAGAAAAATAAATTACTGACAGAAAAAAATAGAATTTCTAGTGAGCTTAAAAATGTCACTTCAAAAATTTCT
>CAYJQS010000006.1:0-1271 GCA_964372515.1 uncultured Candidatus Saccharibacteria bacterium | reverse complement strand
GAGAAAAAAATCAACGAAATTCGAACTTTAAAAAATGAATTAGAAAGAAAACTCGGGCGGACAGAAGGCATGCTGGAAGCCAAAGAAAATAAGGTGAAATTAGCTGGCAGGTGCCCACTGTGTGGCAATGAAATTAAAGAAATGCACGCAGAGCAGATAGAGAAGAGGCAAAATGAAGAGCAAGAACTAGCAGAACTTAAAACTTCCAAATCAAACATTTCTTCTGAAATGGAAAGATTAGAGAAAGAAGAGAATAGAGGAGCTCAATCGGTAGAGACACTCAAACAAGAGATAAATAAAGAAATGGAATCTTTACGTGATATGGAGCGGGAAAAATTTACTTGGAAAGTAAAGCAACAAGAACTAACCTCCGCACTCGAACTTATAAATATCAAAGAGGCTAATTTAGCAAAAGCAGAGGAAATGTTTGAAAGTGAAATAAAAGAAGGTACGGCGCTCATTGGCGCAGAGGCTTTGAATTATAAAAATTTTCAAATAGAAGGGGAAATAGATAGAGAGGCGCAAGAGGAACAAAGAAGAAAAATTGAACGCATAAAAATAAAATTAGAAGACGCGGGAATGGGCGGTGGCAATGAAATTATGAAAGAATTTAATGAAGTTTCCGAACGAGATCAATTCTTGGCCAAAGAGCTTGATGATCTATCGGAGAGTATTAAATCCCTAGAGAAATTAATGGCAGACCTGAAAGAAAAAATTGATAAAGAATTCAAGGACGGCGTAAAGAAAATAAATAAAGAATTCGAAGAATTTTTCCGAATAATGTTTGGCGGGGGAGATGCGTCTTTATCTGTAATAGTTGAAGAGAAAAAGTCCCGATCAAAATCGGGATCCCGACAAGGGTTGGGAAAAGATTACGAAGATGAGGAGATATACGATGATGAACAAGAAGAGGATACTATGCCAGAAGAAGGCGTAGAAATAAGTGTTTCATTGCCACATAAAAAAGTTAAAGCACTGCATGCGCTCTCGGGCGGCGAGCGGTCGCTTACTTCCATTGCGCTCCTCTTCGCTATGTCCCAAGTGAACCCACCACCGTTTCTTGTACTAGATGAAACCGATGCGGCGCTGGATGAATCCAATTCACGTAAGTTTGGCGATATGGTAGAGAAATTATCCAAACATTCCCAGCTTATCATCATCACCCACAACCGCGAGACCATGTCTCGAGCCGGCATTCTCTACGGTGTCACCGTCGGCGCCGACGGCGCTTCCAAACTTCTCTCGGTAAAATTCGACGAAGCCACCGCCAT
>CAYJQS010000005.1:0-15811 GCA_964372515.1 uncultured Candidatus Saccharibacteria bacterium | reverse complement strand
ATGTTAGCAGAATCAAAATATGGCCTCCCTTATGCTGACCTCGCCCGCCTCTCAATCGACAATGAAGCGCTCCGAGCAATTCCGGAAGCAGAAGCCAATGAATTGAAAGTTGCGCCTTTTAAGCTTTCCGGAAAAAATATTTTCATAGCCGTTCGCTCCCCTTCTCCAGAACTTTTAAAAAAAATAAAAGAGGAAGTGGAAAATAAAAATTTAATCCCGACTTTTTATATGGCTTCCCTGGCAAGTTTAAATAAAGTTTGGGACCGATACAAAGAACTTTCCATGGCCGAGAGCTCCAAGATCGGTGGCTTGGACATTTCTGCAGAAATCTTGAGAGAGACTGGAAAAAATATAAAAAAGATGCAGGATATTGAGAAATATATAACCGAGACGATGGAGACAAACCAGGCTCATAAAATTTCACGCTTGCTTGAAATAATTTTAGCTGGCGCGATAGCCATCGGCGCTTCCGACATCCACATCGAACCAGAAAAAGATCGCGGTAGATTGCGCCTCCGCCTGGACGGCATTTTACAAGACCTGATGTTTTTTAAACTAGATACTTACCGTTTATTAAATTCGCGTATTAAACTCCTCTCCGGGATGAAACTAACTTCTAAAATCGCGCAGGATGGCCGCTTTGCGATCATGGAAGAGGCGGAGGAGCTAAGCATCCGCACTTCGATGATCCCGGGATCTTATGGTGAATCGATTGTGATGCGTATCCTGGATCCAAAATCCATTCAAATAAGTTTTGAAGAATTGGGAGTAGAACCATATCTTCTTTCAATTATAGAAAAAGAAATCGCCAAGCCAAATGGTTTAATCCTGGTCACCGGCCCTACCGGCTCCGGAAAAACAACTACCCTTTATGCGTTCTTAAGAAGAATATATTCTCCAGATATAAAAATAATAACTATCGAGGACCCGGTGGAATACCGCCTGGCCGGGATAACTCAAACTCAAGTAAATTTAAAAAGAGGCTATGATTTCGCCGGAGGATTGCGTTCAGCCTTGCGTCAAGACCCGGATGTTATGATGGTCGGAGAAATTCGTGATGAAGATACAGCGGGAATGGCTATCCAGTCTGCTTTGACCGGCCATATGGTCTTCTCCACGCTTCACACTAACAATGCGGCCGGGGTTGTCCCTCGCCTAATTGACCTTGGAGTAAATCCAAAAATAATGGTCTCGGCTTTATCTGTTTCTATGGCCCAGCGTTTGGTGCGCAAACTATGCAAAACTTGTAAAGTGGAAAAGGTTATAACGGAAGCAGAAAATAAAATAATAAAATTAATAATTGATGGCATGAAAAAAGAGGGCAAAGATTTTTCTAAATATAATATAAATATAAATGCACCTTTTAAAATTTTCTCTCCGGTTGGCTGTGAGGCATGTAATATGACCGGCTATAAAGGACGCATCGGAATTTTTGAAGCCATCAAAACAGATGCAGCCATGGAGAAAATAATGCCGGAGAATCCAAGCGAGCGAGAAATAAAAGAAGTGGCCAAAAAACAAGGCATCCTCTCCATGCGCCAAGACGGCGTGGTGAAAATTTTAAACGGCATTACTTCCATCGAAGAAGTGCAAAGCGTGGTGGATTTAAACGAGGAATAAAAAAACACTAATCTCTAAACAATCCTTTTTATTTAGGGTGGTGTTTCACGTCAAGTAAAATATAGGTATTGCCATCAACAGAAAAATAAAATCAAAAATTTTTGTCTACTCGGGCCTGCCAGATATCTTGCGATTCGTCATATTTTTTGGCGTGCAGAGATGGATGGCGAATATCATAAAGAAGATAGGCGATCTGCTTTGCAAATTTATTTTGAATAGAGACAGGAAATTTATTCAGATTTTTTTGAAAATTTGGATGATAAATAATTTTCATTCCTATGAGTTCAAAGATTTCATTAAATCTTTCACGTTATCAAATGGCCCGACGGTTTTTCCTTGTTTAGCTTCTCGTAGTGCTTGAGTAAGATCTTTATCTAATTTGTTATAAAATTTTTCCTGACCTTTTTTAATTTTAAAAGAAGCAGATCTTTTTACTACAATTGGGATATTTTGAGAACGCAAAAGGGACTCGTAAAACTTTCGAGGTAAAATGACTAAATCGTCATTCTTTATTAAATTTTTTGGAATGGTTATTGTGGTCATAACATCATCATTATACTACAACAAACAAAAAAAACACTAATCTCTAAACAATCCTTCTTTAGCTGAACCAAAAAAGTAACAAGTTTTTAAAGGATGGCCCCAGCAAACTAATTAAAGCGCCAGAACGTCCTATGCAAACTTGTATAACCAAGGGCTGATTGCTTAGAGATTAGTGTCTTCTTCACGAACCTCCAAAATGAATTATACTATCATGGAACAACAAGCAGATGCTATAATGTTGATAGCTATGTGCATACTGTGTTGATAAATCTACTACTCTCATAGTATAGCATATTATAAAGGCTATGTCAAGCAAAGATAATAAAAAAACAATAGAAAAAGCAGATGATTCATATTTGGATCAAACTCTGCGCCCTACCCGCTGGGAAGAATATATTGGCCAAAAACACATAAAAGACAATGTTAAAATACTTTTAAGAGCGGCAGATGAGCGCGGACACATACCCGAACACATTCTTTTCTATGGGCCGCCGGGTTTAGGAAAAACTACTCTGGCTCACCTTATCGCAAAAGAAACCGGCAGACAAATGAAGATCACTTCCGGGCCGGCAATTGAAAAAGTTGGCGATCTAGCTTCCATTCTTACTAATCTGGCTTCGGGCGATATTCTCTTTATAGATGAAATTCACCGGCTGAATAAAATGGTGGAAGAAATACTCTACCCGGCTATGGAGTCCGGAGTACTCGATATAATTATCGGCAAAGGCCCTTCGGCTCGCACTATTCAGTTAGACCTGCCGCCTTTTACTTTAATCGCGGCGACTACTCGGGTGGCCATGGTTTCCTCCCCACTGCGTTCCCGATTCTCTGGCGGAGTTTTTAGATTGGAATTTTATTCCGATGAAGAAATTGCAAAAATTGTAGAACGCTCTAGTAAATTACTAAATACGAAATTGGAAGATGACGCATTAAAAGAAATTGCCAAGCGCAGTCGCTTCACGCCGCGCACCGCAAATTATTTTTTGAAGCGTTGCCGTGACTTTGCTCAAGTGCACAAAAAAAGTTTGGATAAAAAAACAGTTAAAGAGGCGCTCGACATGCTCGCCGTCGATGACATTGGGCTTAATCCTTCCGACAGAAAATTTTTAGAAATACTGATAGAAAAATTCAGTGGCGGCCCGGTAGGTTTAAAAACAATCGGCGCCGCCATGTCCGAAGAAGAAGCCACGGTGGAAGAAGTGATTGAGCCGTATTTAATTCAACTAGGCTTACTGGAGCGCACCGCCCGGGGCCGAGTGGCAACCAAGAAAGCGTATGAGCATTTGGGTTTTGATTTAAAAGAAGAAAAACAAGAGAAGCTTTTGTGAATACAACCCCCTAAATCCCCCTTGTCAGGGGGATTACACTGTTAGATAGCGCCTTAGGTGCTATCTGTAATTTATCCATACAATTCTGGATGAGTTCCTATGTCAGTGAAACAAACTGTGCTTTCATCAACATAATAAAATATTATTCTACAATCCCCAGTTATATTAAAACTTCTTTCATCTTTATATTCTCCAGCAAGAGCATGATTATTTAATAGCGGATTAAAAGGATCTTCTCTAAAAAGTTTAATCCTTTCACGAGCTTTATTCTGGATGAAGTTGTCTTTCTTTTTTAAAGACTTGTAAAAACTTTTATCATAAATTACATATAACATAATTTAGGAAAATAACGCTTTTTCTAAATCTTCATGAGTTTTGTAAACAGTATATTTTCCACTTTCAACTAATTTATGAGCATTTCTTATTGACCTCCTCAAACGAGCGTTCGGTATCTCGGGAAGAGAAAATTCTATTCTCCTTTCCACGATTAGTTTCTTCAAAGACTCGTTCAGAGCTACAGAAAAATTCAAGCCCATTTCGTCCAGGACTTCTTTTGCTTCTTTCTTTAGCTTGCTATCTGTTTTAAAATTTATAACTGCTTGCGACATATATACAAAGTATATACCCAGTATATATGGAAGTCAAGGTTTTCTTGTGGATACCAAAATCCCCTTAAATCCCCCTTATCAGGGGGACTCCTCCCTTGATAAGGGGAGGTTGGGAGGGGTTATGTTAGAATGAATCCATGAGAATTTTAGGAATAGACCCGGGGTTTGAGAGATTGGGCATTGCGGTGCTGGAAAAGAAAGAACGGGAAAAACCCTTCGATAAAACTCAGGGTAAAGAAGAAGTAATATTTTCTGAATGTTTTAAAACTTCGGCTAATTTAGATTTTGCTGAGAGATTAAATTTAATCGGCAGTGAAGTAAAAAAAATAATTAAAAAATACAAACCGGAAGTTCTCGCCATTGAGACTCTTTTCTTGACCACTAACCAAAAAACGGTCATGCGCGTAGCCGAGGCACGCGGGGTAGTAATTTACGAAGCGCAAAAAGCAGGTCTTCAAGTTTTTGAGTTCTCCCCACCCCAAATAAAAGTAGCGGTGACTGGGCACGGTGGTGCTGACAAAGCGCAAATAATAAAAATGGTTAAGTTGTTGGTTAAAATAGATAATTCTAAAAAATCCGATGATGAATTAGACGCGATTGCAGTTGCTTTAACCGGATTTGCGTGTCTGAAAAATTAGTTATCCACATTTTAGATTGCCAATATTTTTATATTTTGATACAAAGTAGGAAATTGAAATATTATTCTTTATTAGGTCGTTTAATAAATAAAATTTAAAGAGAAAATTTTATATGAGTTACGATGATGATTCAGATGGCCGAGGTTTTAAAATAGATGGTGAAGACGAGAGCGTAGAAGAACCCCTAGAAGAAGGCATTGGTGAGGAAGAGCTAGGGCTGGGGTATGAAGAAGATGACCCGGATAATAGATACCACTAAACTAAAACTTTTATAAATTTCTTCTTGCCAATTTTAAGTGTTAAAGTAACGGATACTTTAAAGTTTAAATCTGTAATGTTTTTATTTGAAACTAGGTCATGAATGGCGTTGCCTAAAACGAGTCTTTTCCACTCTCCTTTTGAAGAGAGAATTTTATTTTTGACTAAAATCTCACTTAACAACTCCCCAGCTTTACATTTTATTTGTTCTATTTTCTCCGGAACTTCTTTTTTTTGAAAAACACTAGAGAAACTCTGTTCTGCCTCCTTGGCTTCCTTCTCAGAATTTAATTCTGCAACTATAGTATAAGCTAATTCTTTTTTATAAATTATCGGATTTTCTCCGGAGCTTATGGCTTTTTTAACATTTTCAACTTTCTCCATTGGAAGAGTGGTTAAGCATTCAAAGCATTTCACTATGACTTCATCCGGAAAGGCCATTATTTTACCAAATAAATTATTGGGCTTGTCATCCAAGGCAATTACATTGCCTTCTGTCTTGCCAATTTTTACTCCCCTGGAATCAGAAAGGAGCGGTGTGGTCATCACAAATTTTTCTTTGCCCTTCATTTTTTTCATAAGGGTTCTGCCTGTAAGCATATTAAAGGTCTGGTCAGACCCGCCTAATTCTAGATCCACATCCATGGCAACAGAGTCATACCCCTGCAAAAGCGGATATAAAAACTCTCGAAGATTTATTTCTTCACCGTTTTTTATTCTATTTTGAAACATATCCCTTTCAATAAGCTGCTGAACGGAAAAGTGCTCGGCAATATTTAAAATATCTACCAGTTTCAATTCGTTTAACCAATCCCCATTGTAAAGAATTTGCACTGGATTATCCCCACTAAATTCAACAATTTTTTTTGCTTGCATTACATAATCTCGGGCATTCGTTCGCAATTCTTCACGAGTATGAAATTTTTCTCTGACATTTGTTTTTCCAGAAGGGTCTCCCGCCTGTCCGGTGCCATCCCCGATAAGAAATATCACTTGGTGGCCAAGTTCTTGCCAAGCTGCCAATTTGCGCAGACCGACCATATGGCCAATATGAAGCTTGTCTCCTGTCGGGTCAAAACCTTGATATAATTTAATTTTTTTACCAGAACGCAAAACTTGTTCTAGGGCCTCTTGGGAGGGGTAAATTCTAGCCACTCCGCGAGTAAGCAATTCTTCTATTTTATCCATGAGAAAAGTATACCCCGATATTTAATTTATTACAAAGTTTAATATTTTCTGTTATGATTAGAGTCATGCTTGGCCGATATCTAAGGAAAAGATCCTTCAAAAATTTCATCCTGTTCGGCGCCGGGGTTTTTATTTTTCTGGCCGGGGTAATACTTGTTTGGCTTTCTTCACTGCGGATTCCAGATTTTAATTCTTTCGACGATAGAAAAGTGGTAAACTCCACTAAAATATACGACCGCACGGGGGAAATTTTGCTCTACGACATCTATCAAAACGTAAAAAAGACCAGTATCCCATTTGAGGAGATGTCTCTCTACATAAAAAACGCCACTGTGGCCATAGAGGATTCCGATTTTTACAATCACAACGGTATAAGAATTAGTTCTATTATTCGAGCAGTGCTATATAATTTCTTTGGCACCGGCCGTACTCAAGGAGGCTCAACTATTACTCAGCAGCTTGTAAAAAATACTCTATTGAATCCCAAAAAAACAATTGGCAGAAAGGTGAAGGAATGGGTATTAGCGATAAAAATAGATAATTCCATGCCGAAAGAAAAAATTTTAGAGCTTTATTTGAATGAAGCCCCTTATGGAGGAACAATTTACGGCATAGAAGAAGCAGCTAAAAATTATTTTGGAAAAAGCGCGCACGATCTAACCTTGGCGGAAGCGGCGTATCTAGCGGCAATCCCGCAATCCCCGACTCTTTTGTCCCCCTACGGAAAAAATAAAGATAAGTTGGAGGATAGAAAAAATTTGGTGCTCGCTAGAGAGCTGGAACTTAAGTTTATTTCGGAAGAAGAATATACTCTGGCAAAAAGTGAGGTTGTAAAATTTGTGCCTCAATCAACTTTGGGAATTAGAGCCCCGCACTTTGTTTTTTTCATCAAGGATTATCTGGAGCAAAAATATGGGAGTGAGGCGGTAGAAAAAGGAGGGCTTAAGGTGATAACAACACTCGATTACACCCTGCAAGAAAAAGGAGAAGAAATCACCAAAAGAAGAGCGCTGGAAAACGAAAAACTTTGGAACGGCAACAATGCCTCCTTGGTGGCGATAGATCCTAAGACTGGACAAATCTTGACCATGGTGGGCTCACGGGACTATTTCGACAAAACCATGGATGGAAATTTTAATGTCGCTACGGCCTCGAGGCAACCGGGCTCCTCTTTCAAGCCTTTTATTTACGCCACGGCTTTTAATAAAGGCTTTAGACCAGACACGGTTTTGTTTGATTTACAAACAGAATTCCAAACAACTTGTAATGCTAACGGGGTAGCCCTGCCGGGGTACAATCAAGACGAATGCTACCGACCGAATAATTATGATGGAAAATTTCGTGGACCACTGGCCTTAAAAGACGCCCTGGCGCAATCAATCAACGTGCCTGCGGTAAAACTTCTTTACCTGGTTGGCCTAAAAGACGCCCTAAAAACAGCGGAAGATATGGGGATCAGCACTTTGGCTGACCCTGGCCGATACGGCTTAACCCTCGTTATCGGAGGCGGTGAAGTAACGCTACTTGACATGACTTCAGCTTACGGAGTTTTTGCTAATGACGGATTGCGCAATCCGTACACTGGAATTTTAAAAGTGGAAGATGCGAATGGAAAAATTTTAGAAGAGTTTACTCCAAACCAAGAAGAAGTTTTGCCTAAAAAAACCGCTTTGACTATTTCAAATATCCTATCGGATAATGCCGCTCGCACCCCAACTTTCGGCGCCGCTTCGGTATTGCAAATCCCCGGCAGAGAAGTTGTCGCGAAAACGGGAACTACCAACAGCAATAAAGATGCTTGGATCATAGGATACACGCCTTCTATGGTGGCGGGAGTTTGGGCCGGGAATAATGACAACAAGCCAATGAAAAAAGGTGGGGCCGCCATGGCTGGGCCTATTTGGAATGAGTTCATGAATGAGGCGCTTAAAACGCTACCAAATGAAAAATTTGAAGAGCCTAATTGGGAGGTTGATCCAAAGACTGTGAAGCCAGTACTCCGGGGGGTGTGGCAAGGGAATGAAAACTTTTTTATAGATCAAATCTCAAAGAAACTGGCAACCGAAAACACACCCAAGGAAACTCTGGAAGAAAAAGTGATCACTAACGTGCATTCAATTTTATTTTGGGTAAACAGAAATGATATTTTAGGTCCCCCGCCGGATAACCCAAGCGGTAACATTCAATTTAATCATTGGGAAGTCCCGGTGCAGAATTGGTGGGCGCAAAATAAAGGAAAGTTCCCCATAACTTCCTTAAGCGATAAACCAAACACGGTTGACGATGTGCATAATGGCGACGCGGCTCCGATTGTTGAAATATTAGAACCGAATGAAAATACTATTTATTTACCAAGCCAAAAAATAAAACTAAAAACTTCAAATATTGGGCGTTTCCCGCTTGAAAAAATGGATATTTTTATAAATGGCGTTTATTTAGGAACCTCCGAATATCCGTTTGATTTTTCATTTATCCCAGAAGAATTAGATATCTTAACGGGAGAAAATGAAATAAAAATAATTTCTTATGATAGTGTGTATAATCGCGGAGAAGTAAGCTCTGTTTTCAAAGTAAAACAATAAAAATTATCGGTTCATCGGCATTATGAGATAAGTAAACGAGGCATCGGAAACCGGAGAGACGACTATGGGCTTGGAGGTTCCGTCTAGTTTGATAGACATACTGTCGGTATTGATAGACTGAAAACAGTCTAGAAGATATTTGTAATTGAAACCAAGTTCCACGTCTTCCCCTTCAAGAGTGGCGTCGATCTGTGTTTTGTTTTCCCCAACATCGTTGTTAACAGAAGAAAATTCAAAAATTTTACTCTTGGGCTTGAGACTCAGATTTACTTGATTAAATTTATCCGAAAAAATATTAGAGAGTTTGAGGGCGTTTAATAAATCTTGTTTCAGCACTATGGCTTCCGTCTTTTTTTCTTTCGGGATAATTTGGCGATAGTCTGGGAAAACTCCGTCTATCACTCGAGAGGTTAAATAAACATTCTCGGCCGAAAAAGAAATTTGATTTTTGTTAAAACAGGCATTAATAGTCCCGCTGTATTCACCAAAAACCCGCAATATTTCGGGTATATTTTTAAAGGGGATAAGTATCCCGGGGATTTCTTTGGAGTTTTTGGTTTTAATTTTTTTCTCAGCCAATCTAAAAGAATCGGTGGAAACAAACATTAAATTATCTTCATGGCTGTAGACATAGACACTGGAGATTTCTGGTTTTACATCAGACACTGAGGAGCTGTAGTAAACCGATTTTATGCCATCGATTAGTTTTCTAGAATCTATTTCAAAGGTTGTGCCAGAAACCGTTGGGATGGTTGGAAAATCTTCATGGGGTTGCCCTTTTAATTTTATTTTACTTTTATTTGTCTTAACGGACAAATTACCGTCCCCCCCATCTAAAAAAACATTCTCGTTGGAGAAAATATTAGAAAATATACCAGCAAGGATTGATCCGGTAACCGCCACCACTCCCTCTTTTTCTATTTTTGCTGGAATTTCAACCTCAATCCCCAGGCTTAAATTTGTGGCACGAAATTTTAATGATTTACCCGAGGCGATTAAGAGAATTGAGTTCAACACGGGCAGGGTTAAATTTTTACCAGTAATTCTTTCTACTTGAGATATTGCGCTTTTTATTTTATTGATCTCGCATTCTAGTTTCATGTGTTTATTTTTATATATTTAATCTATTAATACTATTATATGTGTTAATAAGTGTATAAGTATTTTTAAAGCTGTTTTGTGGTGATATTTTGGTGGATTGTTTTATAATCTCTATCTAATAACTTTTATATTTTTTACTTATTTATTTTTTTATTAATTTTTAATTAAAATTATTGATACCATTTCAACCCATTATTAACAACTATTTAAACATCACCCTTATTACCTCCAGTTCTTGCGCCAAATGTGGGTCGTTTTTTAAATCTCCTTTTATTTTTAAATAAGAATGTATCACCGTGGTGTGATCCTTGCCGCCCAACTTTTGTCCAATTAACGGGTAAGAAACATTAAAATCTTCTCTTAAAATATACATAACTATCTGCCTCGCTTTCACTATTTCTTTTCTCCTGGTTTTTTCATAAATAGAAGATTCTTCTAAATTATAATAATCACTCACTGTTTTTACCACATCTTTTATGGCCACATTCTTTTTTGGTTTGATGTTATTTTTTAGTAAGTTTTTTACTTCCGAGAGAGAAAGAGGTCTGTTTTTTAATCTATATTGACAAACTATGCTATTTAAGCTCCCCTCCAACTCCCGGATATTGCCCTCTATCGCTTCCGCCACATATTCCACTATTTCTTTTTCCAAGTCAATCCCCAGTTCCTGTAGTTTTACTTTTAAAATTGCCATACGGGACTCGTACTCCGGTTCCGAGATGTCTACGATCATCCCAGCCGCGAAGCGTGATTTTAAGCGATCCGCGAGTTCGGGTATGTAGTTGGGGTGTTTGTCGGAGGAAAAAATTATTTGCTTATTGTTTTCGTAAAAAGTGTTGAAGGTATGAAAAAGTTCTTCTTGAATTTTTTCCATTTTACCAATAAACTGGATGTCATCAATAATTAGTAGGTCATATTTTCGGTATTTTTCTTTAAAAGAGTTTGCTTTATTATTCTGTAAAGAGTTTATAAAATCAGTAGCAAATTTTTCCAGCGTCAGATAGTGCACTTTTTTATTTGGGTATTTTTCTTTTATTGAATTCCCCACCGCCTGAATAAGGTGCGTCTTGCCGAGTCCAGTGCCGCCGTAGACAAAGAAGGGATTATATTTGGTGCCTGGGTTTTCTATGATCGCTTGAGAAGCGGCATAAGCCAGCTCATTAAAAGGTCCCACAATGAAAGAATTAAAATGATAACGAGAATTTAAATTATCTTCTGGGTTTATGTATAAATCTTTTAATGGTAATTCTTTATTAATGAAAGCTCCGCTCTCTTTTTGCAGTTCCTGCTTGCCAGCTTCCATTTTGGTAATGATATATTCTACTGCGCGCATGTTTTCATAGGCGTCCGCAATGGTTTTAGTGATCAGCTTGTGATATTTATTTTTAAGCCAGTCCCGCACAAACTCATTCGGCACTCCGACATAAATAATACCCAGATCTTCTCTTAAAATAGAGGTATTTTTAAACCAGGTACTGAAGTTTGCTTTTGAGACCCCAGCTTCAATTTCCACCAAACAATTTTTCCAGAGCTGTTTTGTATCCATAGCAACACACTATACTACTTACCCTTTTTATACAAATCACGAATACTTATTAAGTATGTTGATAATCTGTTGATAATGTTATATACTCTACGCCATGTCCCAAACATATCAACCCAAAAAGAGAAAAAGAAGCAAAACCCACGGATTTTTATCTAGATCTAAGCACAAGGGGGGTAAAAAAGTCATTCTACGCAGAAGAAGAAAAGGCCGAAAGAAGCTTTCTGTTTAAATATGCTTAAAAAGAAAAGTAGAGTTGACACAAAAACAGTAGAAAGAATTTTTAAAACTGGCAAGTTTATCAATTTCCCGAACTTAACTTTTAAGTTCCTATTAAATATTAACTCTGACGTTCCGCGTATTTCTTTTATCGTGCCCAAAACGGTTTCTAAAAAAGCAGTAGAACGAAATTCTCTAAGACGAAAAGGCTATAATGTTTTAGGAAAATATATCAAGCAATTCCCCGTTGGCTTGTTAGGGGTCTTTGTTTTTAAAAAGTATCAAAATGACGTCTTAATAATTGAAAATGAAATTAAAACAATACTCAATAAAATTAATTAATTTTTATCAGAAAAATATTTCGCCTTTTAAAAAGAGAAGTTGCGTATTTTATCCGGCTTGTTCCGAATATACAAAACAAGCGATAAACAAGTATGGAGTTTTAAAAGGTATCTATCTTGGCGCTCTCCGCATTTTACGCTGTCATCCGTGGCAAAAAAATCATTTTGATCTAATTGTTTGATTTTTAAGTATTTTAATATATAATACTTGTATGATCCAAGAATTTATAGAATACTATTTGAATAAAGCTCGATATGAAATGATTGATGGCGGTAAGAAATTTTACACAGAGATAAAAGATCTTCGTGGTGTTTGGGCTACTGGTAAAACACTTGAAGAATGCAGGCAAAATTTAGAAGAAACTTTAGAAGGCTGGCTTGTGTTACGTTTGAGAAAAAATATGCCTGTTCCAAATTTTAAAGTTTTAAACTACCAATACCAAGGCAACCTGAAGGCCTATGCCTAAACTTTCTCCCGCATCTCAAAAATCTCTAGTAAAAAAATTTAAACTTTTTGGTTTTGATGGTCCTTATCAGCAAGGCAAACATCCTTATATGATTAAAGGTTCTTTATCTATCACTATACCAAATCCGCATGAAACAATAGTGAGCATAGATCTACTAACTCGCATTCTCAAACAAGCAGGGATAACTAGAGCTCAGTGGATAAATAAAAAATAGTTTTCAATGTTCTTTATTCTTCCCTTCCTTCAGTTACTAATCTTTCGATTGTTGCGAAGTTGGTCATAAGTGATTCAAGCATAGCTCTATATTGTTGAGGAGTTACAAATGATTCAAGTGTTTGCAATGCAAGCGCATATTTTAATCTCTTAGCCCCTCTTTCTCTTCGTGCTGCTCGGAAAAGTGTTGACCCCCATTCTTCTATATGTTCAGGTGCTATGGATCTTATTAATTCGTCAGCTTTTCTGATTCCCTCGTTTTTATTTTTTATTCTTCCTAGAAAAACACCACGAATGGCATCGTCAATGTCGTTTCTTAAAAGAGCATCTTTGCTTGTTGCTGTGCTTGCTTTATCTATAAATTTAGTAAGGCTATCAGGATCAGAGAAAGAAGACAAGTCTTCATCTGTCGGCGCATCTTTATGGACAATAACCTTAGCCATATATTCCAGGGGATTTTTCCATTTCATCATATAGTAGATTTTACTAATAAACATGATCTTAAGCAAGCTAATTAAAACTTTGATTTTCTAGCATTTTTTTGCATCTTAATATAAGATTAGAGAATGCTATCTTTTATCTGGAATACCGTTTTATATAAGCCACTACTGAACGCACTGGCTTTTTTAATTTCTATTGTTCCCGGCGGTGATGTAGGGGTTGCAATTATAGTGCTGACTTTACTTGTTAAAATTGTAATTTACCCCCTTTCCCAACGTTCGATTGAAAGTCAGGCAAAGATGAATTCACTTAGTCCGGAGTTAAATAAAATTAAAGAAAGCGGGGCTAGTAAAGAAGAGCAGGCGCGTCAAACTTTTGAACTCTATCGGAAACACAAAACTAACCCGTTTTCTGGATGTCTTTTAGTTTTGATTCAGATACCAATTATTTTTGCTTTATATTATGTTTTCTTTAAGGGCTTAAATTTTGAAAATGGGTTGATGTATTCTTTTGTGCCCACACCACAAAATGTCAATACAATGTTCTTAGGGCTTATTGATATCGGCAGTGAAAGTTTATTGCTAGCAATACTCGCGGGGGTATCGCAATATTTTCAGGCGTACTTTATGCCGCAGACAGTTTCTTCCTCGACCAACAAAGGCTCTTTTCAAGACAGCCTTACCAAAAGTATGCACATGCAAATGAAATACATTTTACCAGTTTTTATCTTCGTTATTCTTGGTACTGACTGGTTTTTCCCCGCTCTTTCCGGGGCGGTTGCATTATATTGGATTACGAGTAATATCTTTGCCATAGGACAACAGATTTATGTTGATAAGAAAAGGAAAGATTTAGTCATAAATTATAAGAATTTATGAACAAAATGAAAGTTCAAAATTTAATAAGAGAACTGATAGAAAAAATAACCATCTCCGTGCAAGACATTTCTATTCTTGAAGAAGAACCGAACAATACTTGGTTTTCAGTCGAGGTTAGCGAGCCGCATTTTTTTACCGGGCGTGATGGAGAAGCCTTGCATGCTTTAAATTATCTTGTCCGAAGAATTATTGAAGTTAAAGACCCCACTCTTCTGCCTCCTCTTGATAAGGAGAAGTCTTTCATGGTTGATATAAACGGCTTTCAAAGAAAAAAAGTAGAAAATATTCGGGCGGTGGCGCACATGATGGCCGAGCGAGCCAGATATTTCAAATCAAGCATTGAAGTCGACCCCATGTCCGCTTTTGAACGCAGAATTGTTCACGAATTTTTATCCGACTGTTCAGATCTAAAGACCGAGTCAGAAGGGGTGGGGCATTCTCGCCGCGTGGTTATAAAATACGTGGGAGACAATTTATAATTACAAATTCATAACTATTATTTGAGTTTCAGTTCCCACAAGTAAGAATCTTTTTTATTCACCAAGAATAGGTATTTTTCATTTTCATCTAATCCCAGTTTTATACCGTCGATGTCTTCTCCTCCTGAAACTAATATTGGGTCTACCAGCATTTCGGTATTTCCAGTTTTTATATCTATCCTCCAAATCTGATCTGAAAAAGATACTTCACCTTTGTACCAAGAATCCGGATACAAACCAGCATCGAATTGCTTTGGCACAGCGCAGTAAAAGAGCGTGCTTGCCTTGTTCCAGACGCATTTTTCAGGCATGGTTCTTACCCCGAGCGCACTGGATGATTTTAGAGTCATATCGTAAACACCCAGAGATAAATCATTTCCTGCATAGAGAATTAGTTTTCCGTCAGGACCCATAAGTGTGGTAAGCCCGTTTATCCCACCCAAAACACTACTGAATTTTTTACTAATGGGATCTATTGTATACATATACCCTGGCGCCAGAGCCGAGGGTTTGGTGGTAAGGGTTATTAATTTACCGTTCCCCCACCAGGACAGCCATTCCGTAAAAGGAGAATCAAAAACTTGAACTTTTTTATTATCTAACAGACCATAGGTTGTGCCCACGACACTATCTTCTATACCCAGTAAGTAAAATAATTTTGTAGTATCAAGCGAGAGGCTGACCTCTTTAATATTTTCAGGCAGGAAAACTCCCTTTATTTCATTTTCTCCAGTAGTATCAGCGCCTAAAACTTCTTTTGGAATTTTCCCGATAAAAGTTTCTATAGTATTGTCATCTATTTTGAGATAACGCATGACCACTGATTCTGCTTGGTTGCCGAAATAAGCTTCATATACTTTAGGGACTACGGTGCTGGAAAATTTACGCTCGTCAATTTTGTCCGCGAAGGTTTGATAAATATTTCCGTTTGCTCGTGCCACGTATCGAAGCGCGGTTATAAATTCAGTCGCTGGCGGAGTGGGTTTTAGACCCCCCGAACCCCCCTTAGCAGGGGGGGCTCCCTCCCCTGACAAGGGGAGGGCCGGGGTGGGGTTTACTTCTTTGTATCTCTCTTTTTTATAAATTCCATAACCGGCCACGGGCATGCTGGAAACTTTTTTTAGCAAAATTTCCGGAATTTCTGCTTCGGGCTCTCCAGATTCAGTGTCGTAAACTGGAGTTTCGGTTTTAGGAGGTTCTGTTTTATTGCTGGCAAATGGATTGAATTTAGAAAGAAAATTTGTACCTCCACTCTCCCCGCCCGTGGTGTCTTTGGGTTGATAAAAATAAAAATATCCCAAAACAAATACTGTGATGATTACTAGAACTATTACTAAAAGTATGAAATTTCTTTTTTGCATAAA
>CAYJQS010000004.1:12038-16133 GCA_964372515.1 uncultured Candidatus Saccharibacteria bacterium | reverse complement strand
GATTATGAAATGTTAAATTGTTCTGCTATACTTTAATCATGAAAGACCAAAAAACAACCGCAGGTGAAGTTTTTACTTGCGAAAAGTGCGGGAAGAAAAAGAAAAAATCTGAGGGAAGTTTTGTTCTTGAAGGCTCGACCTTTTGCTGTAAAGAGTGCTGTGGCGACCCTAAAGGCGGCAAACAGAAAGAAGAAGCCTCAGGTGTTTGTGAATTTTGTTAAAGTCGTAATAAAAAATGTCCATTCTTTTTAATAGCATAGAGATGACGTCCCAAACTTCTTATTCCCTTGTTGCCGTTGGAGGTTTTTTGATTTTATTTTTAGTCATTTTAGCGATTCTAAATAAAAATTCCTCCGAGTCTTTTAAAATTTTTGTATTTACTTCGATCACGGTTATTTCTTTGAGCATCACATTTTATTTAGTTCTAACAACTATATATATAAACCGCAAATCAGCCACCGGCGGTCCGGTGCATTGGCACGCGGATTTTAAAATTTTTGCTTGCGAAAAAGAGATTGAAATTATTAAGCCGACTGGTTTTTCTAACCGAGTTGGCAGAACTGGCCTACACGAGCATGGCGATAAGAGGATTCATATTGAAGGAGTGGTGCTAAAGAAGCAAGATGTTTCTTTACAGGAATTCTTTAAAGCCATTGGCGGCATACTAGAATACGGCAAGCTTGCTTTTCCGAGCAGTGAAAAATATGAAAAGTTTATTGATGGAAATAAATGCGCAGATAGCAAACCCGCCACTCTGCAAGTATTTTTATATAAAACCGAAGGGAAAGAAGTCAGACAAACCAAACTTATAGACTACCCGGAATATGTGTTGTCCAGTGAATCTAAAGTTCCTCCAGGTGACTGTATAATTTTTGAATTTACTCCGGATATTAAAGATAAATCTGATAAGATTTGTGATTTTACCAATATAGCCATAGAGAAGGGAGATTATCATTACCTGCCTGCCGGCAAGGCAGGTATAAAATAAAATGGGAATTGAAGCACAACTACCCACAATACTTACTGTCATAATCACTGCCGCGATCGATTCGATTAACCCGTGCGCGATCGGCGTTTTGATTTTAATGCTTTCGGTAATCTTGGGTTCAGGAAAATCCATTCAAAGAATGGTTTGGCTTGGGTTTATATATATATTTTCTGTATTTGTAGTTTATTTAGCGGCAGGAATTGGTTTAGTTTACTATTTTACCACTATCCCGCTTTTTATTGCCGAATATCTTTCTATTTCGGTTGGCGTTCTTGTTATTTTTGCCGGGCTTTTAGAAATTAAAGATTATTTTTGGTATGGTCGGGGTTTTTCGCTTTCTATCCCCAAAACCGCAAGTGAAAAATTAAATAATTATGCTAAGCGTATTTCTGTCTGGGGAGTTATGTTTCTCGGAGCCTTTGTTTCCGTAGTTGAATTACCCTGTACGGGTGCTCCGTATTTAGCTATTATCACCGTCCTTTCACAGTATTTTGATTTTACGGCATTTATGCTTTTGGTTTTATATAATATTATTTTTGTTTCACCCCTTATTGTTATTATTTGTTTAATAGCAGCCGGGAAAAAGATAGAGGCTGTGCATCAATGGAAACAAAATTCGCGTGGCACCATGAGGTTGCTGGTAGGCCTTCTTTTAGTGGCGCTTTCCTGGTTTTTGATATTAATAGCCAACGGCACAATTAACCTCGGATAATATATTTATGGATAAAGATACAATTATACAATCTATACATCATCATAAGTCGATGGGGCATTTAGCCCATCAGCCCATCACCGATATTGTAAAATTTAATACCATGCGTCTGGTGAGGGTTCGTCTGCCGTGGCTTCTGATTGGATTAGTCGGAGGAATGGTGGCGACCCTGATTGTCAGATATTTCGAAGGTGCCTTGCTGGAAAAACTGGCTCTAGCGTTTTTTATACCCGTAATTGTATATATGTCTGATGCCGTTGGGACTCAAACCGAGACCCTTTTTATACGAGCTCTAGTAATAGAAAAAATTGATCTTGCAAAATATCTAGTCAAAGAAATCTTGGTGGGTTTTTTGTTGGGGATTCCTCTAGGAGTTTTACTTTTTATTTATTCCATGTTTATGTTTAACGATTTTGATATTTCTTTGATTGTAGCTCTTTCCATTGTTGTCAGTTCAGTTTGTTCGGTAATAATTGCAACTTTAGTGCCTCTTGCTCTGAGATATTTCGGTAGAGACCCAGCCATTGGAGCTGGACCGTTTACCACTATCGTTCAAGATATTTTTGCCTTATTTATTTATTTTACAATTGCGGCAGTGATAATATAAAAATATTTTACTCGAAATGAAATTCGCCAGCTTTTTGGTGAACTTTTTGTTTGAGTAGGGGGTAGTTGGTGAGTTCCGGATCTTCTGCAATTAATCTAACGGCTTCGGTGCGGGCGGCTTCCACCATTTTTATATTTTTAATCGCTTCCATGCCGAGGTCGGTAATGCCCCACTGTTTAATGCCGCCAAGTTCACCCGCGCCCCGCAGAGTTAAATCTAATTCTGCCAATTCAAATCCATTCTTGGCGGTTTTCAGTGCCTTTAATCTTTGCATAGTTTTATCACTTTTAGCCTCGGCAAAAATATAACAATACGCCTGATGGGTGCTGCGGATTACCCGGCCACGAAGCTGGTGCAGTTGCGCTAGGCCAAAACGCTCCGCGCCTTCGATTATTATTACTGTCGCGTTTGGCACATTCACGCCCACTTCCACTACCGAGGTTGCGCAAAGAATATTTATTCTACCTTCGCTAAATTCTTTCATAACTTCTTCTTTTTTCTCCTTGCTCATTTTACTGTGCAATATTCCAATGGAATATTCCTGAAAAATTTCCTTTTTTAAACGTTTCGCTTCTTCTGTTGCACTTTTTACATTTAACGCCATTTCTTTTTCTGGGTCGGGCTCGAAAATTCTTGGGCAAATTACATAAACCTGTCTACCATTTTTTATTTCTTCTCTAATTTTTTCATAAGTTTCCGCGCGCTTGTCCGGTGTAATTATTTCCGTAATTATTTGTTTGCGGCCCGCGGGCATTTCATCCAGGAGTGATAAATCCAAGTCGCCATAAATTGTAAGCGCAAGCGTACGAGGTATGGGAGTAGCAGTCATGGAAAGTAAGTGAGGGGCCAGGCCGTCCTTCCTTACTAATTTCCTGCGTTGAGCAGTGCCAAAGCGATGTTGCTCATCAATGACACATAAAGCTAAATTTTTAAATTTTACCGATTTCTGAATTAAGGCATGAGTGCCTATTAAAATTGGAATTTCTCCATTGGCCACCCATTTTAAAAGCTGGGCGCGAGAAATATTAGTTGCTTCTTTCGGATTTATTTTTGAGGGGAATTTTTTACAGCCGGAGCCGGTAATCAGCCCAATCTGGATTCCGGTATGAAAAAAATATTGGATGAAAGAATAAAAATGTTGATTTGCTAAAATTTCCGTGGGC
This sequence comes from uncultured Candidatus Saccharibacteria bacterium, assembly GCA_964372515.1. Classification (GTDB taxonomy): domain Bacteria; phylum Patescibacteriota; class Minisyncoccia; order Phycocordibacterales; family UBA9973; genus UBA9973. The sequence continues at coordinate 12,663 of CAYJQS010000004.1, read as the reverse complement.
GCCATGTAGGCGGTTTGAAGATTGCTCCCCAGCAGAGCGTATGCAGCCGTGGCCGCGACTGCGGTTTTACCGGAGCCGACATCTCCTTCGAGGAGTCGCGACATCGGAAAATTTTTGGCCATATCTCCTAAAATAGTTTGGATAGAATTTTTTTGTGAATTGGTCGGTTCAAAAGGAAAGCGTTTTAGAAAATTTCCTACTTCTTTGTCTTCACTTTTTATTTTAAAAGATTTATTTTTACGATATTCATGTTTATCGTGCTGGCGTTCGAGTTGGATGCAAAAAACTTCTTCGAAGGCAAAACGCTTGCGGGCGGACTCGGCATCGCGCGCGTTTTTTGGCTTATGAATCCAGATAAGCGCAGTTTTAAGAGTGGGCAAACTATATTTTTTCAAAATATCTCCAGGAATATAATCTTCTATATTCTCTAACGTTTTTTCTCTTAATATTTTTTCTATCGCGTGATAAAACCATTTGGAGGTTATACCGCGAGTTTCCGCATAAATGGGATAAGAGAGACCACCCCCGCTGTATTTTTCTTTTGCCTCCTTATCAAGGCGGGGAGGATTAAAAAGAGTGTCGTGCGAATCTATCGGCATGTTTGGCATCTTTTCGAATTCCGGAT
>CAYJQS010000004.1:8833-11938 GCA_964372515.1 uncultured Candidatus Saccharibacteria bacterium | reverse complement strand
AAAAGAGTGTCGTGCGAATCTATCGGCATGTTTGGCATCTTTTCGAATTCCGGATTGGTTAGATAAATTCCACTCTTGCCTTTTGCAATTTTGCCGGTTAATTTTACATTCTCGCCATCGTGTAGCATTTTTGCTAAATAAGCTTGGTTAAACCAAATAATTTTTATTTTTCCAGACATGTCTTCAATCTGCCCTTCAGCCATAGGCATATGTGACCGAAAACCTTTTTTAGTTTTTAATTTTGACACTTTTCCATAAATAGTGGCCATTTCACCAGGGCTAAGCTCTGCAATTTTTTTAACTTCACTTATTTCACTATACCGGATAGGGAAGTGGAACAATAAATCCGCAACTGAAAAAAGCTTTAATTTATGCAAAGCTCTTTTTTGCCTTACATCCAACCGAAATTTTATTTCAAGTTTGTCCTGCAGTTGCATGCGGACAGAGTGAGATTCGAACTCACGGTCCTTTTAAGGGGACAACAGTTTAGTAAACTGTCGGTTTAAGCCACTCACCCATCTGTCCATATTATGATATTATACAGTATTTCGAATATAGTCTATAATAGAGAGATGTCAGAGATGTTTAATAATAAAATACACAATAGAATACAGTTTAATAAAAAAGGAATCCAGAAGCGTTTTATTTTAGAAGCCTTGAATGTATTAGGAATAATTAGAAAAAAATTTGCTAAAAAACTAAAGATTAGTCAGCGCACACTTGCAGATTGGATACGAGAAGAAATTACTATTTCTGAGATTGCTGCTAAGACGATATCAAAATTAGTAGGTAAGCCAATTCCTAAAGAACATGTCATTGTTGACTGGAGGATACATTTGCGAAATGCAGGGAAAATAGGTGGAAAAAATAAATTTAATCTATATGGAAGTGTTGGTGGAGATGAAGAGTATAGAAAAATTAAATGGAAGGAATGGTGGAAAAAAGTTGGTCGATATAAAAAAAACCCGACAGGCTTTCAATCTATTAAAAAAATAAAAATACCTCCAAAAAATAAATTACTCGCTGAATTTATAGGCGTTCTTCTTGGAGATGGGAATATATCTCCATACCATATAGGCATCACTCTATCTTCAAAGGAAAAGGAGTATATTAAGTATGTAAGTAATGTTATTCAAAAATTATTCGGTGTTTTGCCGAAGCTTATTAAGCACAAATCTTCACAAGCCGTTAGTATTGTCGTTAATAGAAAATTACTTGTTGATTTTTGCCAAAAAGTTGGATTTAAAATGGGCAATAAAGTGAAGCATCAGGTTGATATACCGCCATGGATAAAAGAAAATAAAATATTTAGTCGAGAATGTATACGGGGCTTAATAGACACAGATGGATGTTTCTTCTCTCATAAATATAGGATGAGAGGAAAAAAATATTTTTACTTAAAAATTGCTTTTACGAGTGCATCAATACCTCTTGTAGATTCTGTCGCTAGAACTTTGATAAATTTCGGAATAAATGCAAGAATAAGCAAGAATCATAAGGATGTGCGAATAGAAGATCAAGAGTGTGTATGTAAGTATATCAATAAGATTGGTACACATAATGATAAACATTTGCAAAAGATAAAGAAATGGAGGGTTGCGCTGAATGGTAAGGCAACGGTTTGCTAAACCGTGAGGGCTTTAAAAACCCTCTATGGGTTCGACTCCCATACCCTCCGCCAATTGGGAAAATGCAAATTTGACATGAGCCGTTCCATGCTATAATAAATGAGGTCGCAGATTACTAATTTTATCCATCAAATTTATTTATGATTCAAGGAGATCACTAAGAATTGAACTACTTACTTTCAAGAGACAGCCAGCCGGCTGTCTCTTGTGCTATTATGGTATAAATGAACGAGCTCCAAGAGCCTTCAGTAAAAAAAAGTTTTTGTTCTTATTGTGGAGATGCTCCCGTAAACCACACTCTTTATTTTTTGGAGAGTTTAATTTTCAGTACCCTAGATGCTCATGCGATAAAAATTATAAAATATGTTCCGCAATTCGTAAAAAATTTTGTTGATTTAATCCCTGGGTTTTTGTTTGAAACGCTCTCCCTTTTCAAACTTATAAAATTTTCGGGGGATATTAGTAAGGCGCGTACGTTTCGCTCAAAAATTATCTGGGAAGAAGCCAGAAAAAGAGGGATAGCGATGGAACAGGTGATATTTAAAGGTACACCGTTGGATTATTACCGCGCGGTGCTCAAGATTAACAATCAAAATAAAAATTTTTACTTTGAAAGCTTACCCATCAAGCCGGAATTTTCCTATATGAACCAAAATTGGGATGATAAGGTTATACTCAAGCGGGAATTTGGGAAATACAATATCCCAGTTCCTCGTTATTTTGAATTATCGTTTTGGAATTTTAAATATGCGGAAAAGTTATTTCCAAAACTATCTAAGCCCATAATCGTTAAACCCCGAATAGGATCCCGTGGCAGACACACTATTACCAATATTCATACTCTAGAGCAACTTCGGGAGGGTATTAGTATCGCCAGGCAAATATGCCCGGAACTTATTGTGGAAGAGCATTTACAAGGCAGTGTCTGCCGAGCCACTTTTGTGAATGGGGTTCTGGCGGGATTCTACAGGGGGCAGGCCCCCATACTGCAAGGCGATGGTCAAAGAACCATACAAGAACTTATTGAGGAGAAAGACAGCCTTCGTCATACTAGAGTCGAGCCCATACGTGTTTCAAAGGAATTGCACGATCATATTGCGCGCAGAGGATTTACTATACACGATATTTTACCAGAAGGGATTTCTCTTTCACTTTCTCATCGTATCGGCAGGTTGTTTGGAGGCAAAACCGTGGAAATGCTTGATGATTTGCATCCAAGTTTTATTTCGATTTTAAAAAAGGCAGAAAAAATTGTGGGTTTACCCGTAGTGGGTTTTGATTGCATCATACCTGATCCGACCAAGGACGCTAATTCCCAAAAATGGGGATTCATTGAATGCAATACTTTGCCATTTATCGATTTGCATTATTATGCCCTAGAGGGTAAGCCGAAGAATATTGCCGGCATGATTTGGGATATGTGGAATTAAAATTTGTAACAGATTTTTTAAATTTTGATTTTATATTATAATCCACT
>CAYJQS010000004.1:0-8733 GCA_964372515.1 uncultured Candidatus Saccharibacteria bacterium | reverse complement strand
AATGAACAATTAAAAAAACTCTCCACTGTCAAGGTTCGACCTTGACAGTGGAGATCCAATCAAATATTTCTTGCTCGAAGTCTTTTTTATTGGGGAAGTATTCTGGAAAAGCCCCACGATTTAGAATGATTTCTTGTACTCTTTTTTCTTCCATATAGTCAAGATAGCTCGAGTATTTATATTGATGTAAAAATTTCTTAGCCTGTGTTTTATTTTTAATACCTTCCTCTTTCCATTTAGCATCAGTTAGTTTTATGGGGTTTAAATGAATATATGAAAAAATATATTTTAGATACCTATCTTCATTGAGATGTCGCGCTTTAAATTTACTTTCAAATAAGGCCCCAGTTCTTTCGTATTTTTTATTAAAATACATTGTATAAGCGGTCATTAACTTTTGCATGAATAGACTTATACCCCTATCTCTCTTTTCCTTTAATAGTAAATGAAAATGGTTTGGCATAAAGCAATATGCTCCTATGTCTATAAGAGTTTTCCCCCGATCAATTTCAAAAATTTGTGTGAATGATCTTCCTCTATAATTACTTAAATGTATAGTGTTTTCACTATTACAAACAAATAGCAGGTGAATAAATCTCTGATAATCAGATTTATCTAAAAATATTTTCCTTTTTTCTGTACCCCGGGAATAACAATGGTAGTATTCTTCAGGGCTAAAAACTATGTTTCTGGACATAAATGTATTTTATTCTTTTTTAAACTACTGTCAAGGTCGAACCTTGACAGTGGCTAGTGGGCCACAGTGAAGGCGATGATTTTTCTGGCGCCGGATTCTTTTAGCATTTTTTTGGTTTCGGTAAGCGTGGCGCCGGTGGTGGTGACGTCGTCGATTAAAATTATATTTCTATTTTTTATTTTCTCCATATTTTTTACAGAGAAAGAGCCAATAATATTTTTCAGGCGTTCCCTACGGTTTTCGATATGTGCTTGATGTTTCCCGTCTTTTCTTTTTATTAAAACATCTTTTTCTAGTTTGAAATTAATATTATTATCAAGTTCGATTAATTTTTGGCAAATTAATTCCGCCTGGTTGAATCCGCGCTCTCTATATCTTTTGTTCGAGAGCGGTATTGGGATTAAAACAGGTTCACAAAAATTTTCCATCACACTCAAATCCGCCAACTCCTCTAAAATTCTGCCATACAGCGCTTCGGCAAAAATACTTGCCAATCTTTTTTTGCCTTTATACTTTAGTAGCCAAATCGCTTTTTTGATCGGGGGATGGCGATATTCATACAAAGGGAAAATCCACTTCGCGCTCTCGCGTTCGGCGGCAGGAGACTCCGAAATGCATTTTAAACACAAATCTGCCCCTCCTTTTCCGCACGAGAGGCAATGCACAGGGAAAATTATGTCTAGAATAGTGCTTAAAAACATCATAGTATGCTACAATATTAACACACGCATAAATAATACTATGGACAATCCATTGAAAAACATTTTCTCCGGCGTTAGCCTTTTTGGAGGGTCAAGTGAAAATGCTGTCGGCATCGATATAGGCACCTCCGCTATTAAAGTGGTTGAGATCAGGAAAAAGGGAGGTAAGGCGGTACTGGAAACTTACGGGGCAATTTCGCTTGGGCCTTATGCGGATCTTGATATTGGTCGCGTCACCAATCTGCCTTCGGATAAAGTTGTTGAAGCTTTGAAAGAAGTTTTGAAGCAGTCCGGGGTGGTGACTACTTCCGCGGCCTTTGCTATCCCGGTGCAGTCCAGTTTAATTTTTATGGTTGAACTTCCGGCTCAACTCAAAGAAGGCGAACTGGCTTCTATCATTCCCACTGAGGCTCGCAAATATATTCCGGTGCCGATTACGGAAGTCTCGCTTGATTATTTTGTGTTGCCGAAAAAAGAATCTTCTTTTGAAGAAGCGAACAATCCAGATCTGCCGTCAAAGCCTACAGAGAAAACGCAAGTGCTGGTGGTGGCGACGCAAAACGATGCGGTTTCCAGATTCCGTTCGATTGTTTCTCAATGTAAACTGGAAGCCTCTTTTTTTGAAATCGAAATATTCTCTTCAGTCCGGGCCAACTTCGAGCATGAACTTTCCCTGGTGCTTCTGATGGATTTTGGCGCCTCGCGCACTAAAATTTCTTTAGTGGAATTCGGCATGGTGAAGGCTTGCCATAGCGTCAATCGTGGCGGGGCGGACATATCTGCGGCTATTTCTCAATCTTTGAGTATTTCTTTTACGGAAGCGGAGAAAATGAAAAAAGAATTCGGCCTTTATGGTAACGGCACGGATAAAACCCTGGCGGATATTATTCAAATTCACGCTAACTATATCTTTTCCGAGACCAATAATGTATTATTAGGATACGAGAGAAACCATAACCGGACTATCAGCAAGGTAATACTCTCTGGCGGGGGAGCGTTGCTTAAGGGACTCAAAGAAGTAGCCGTCAGTAACTTCAAAGCAGAGGTGGAGCTCGGGCACTCTTTCTCCAAAGTCCGCGCGCCGGCATTTTTAGGAAAAGTTCTTGAAAATATGGGCCCAGAGTTTGCTGTGGCCCTGGGACTGGCTTTACGAAAATTGCAATAAGTGCGATAATGGAATAAAGAAATGGAACCAAATTTCCAAACATCATTTATACCAAAGAAACCGATGATCGAAGAGAAAATTGTCGCCTCGCGGTCTATTGGTTTTTTGACAGTCATTTCTCTTTTTATTTTTTTTACTGTGCTCTTGGCCTCCGGCGGACTTTATTTTTACAAAGGGCTGATGAATCGAAACATTGCCCAAATGACAAGTGATTTAAATAAAGCGAAAAACCGTTTTGAACCCGCTAAAATAGTTCAGCTGCAGGTGTTGGACAGGCGATTAAGTGCTTCCAAAGAAATTTTGGCCAAGCACATTGCCGTCTCTCCCATTTTTCAAATATTACAAAAGGTTACCATGAAAACAGTCCAGTACACTAATTTTAGTTATCAACTTGGCATTCTGGAAGAGGCCAAAATAGCAATTAAAATGAGAGGCCTGGCGGTGGGGTATCGATCGGTAGCTTTGCAGTCTGATCTTTTTGCCAAAGAGGAATATTTAATTGATCCTGTTTTCTCCAATCTTTCCCTCGACGATGAAGGCAATGTTCTTTTCGATTTAGAATTTACCGTGGATCCGAACTTGGTTAATTATAAGCAAATGTTAAAAGCAGAGAGTAGTGAGGTAACGAATTAATTATATGTTCAGATTTATTGTCCCAATCATTTTAATAGGAGTAGCGCTTGCTGGTTTTGTTATCTTGACCAGTCCGCTGTATCAGGAGATATCTCTTAAGCGAGGAGAGATAGCTTCTTATAATGAGGCGTTGGACAATTCCAAGGCGCTTGAAAACGAGCGAGACAAGTTGACCAAAAAATATAATTCCATTACTCCGGAGAATTTAGAAAAGCTGCAGAAACTTTTACCTAACAATGTCGATAACATCCGTTTGATCCTGGAAATAGAAAAAGTAGCGGGGCCTTACGGCATGTTGCTGAAAGATATAAAATATAGTCCGGAACAAAAAGAGGACAAAAAAAATACCGGGGCAACAACCCAAGAGAGTGTCGCACCCGGGGCTTTGAATAATAATTATGGAACTTGGGATTTGGAATTTTCTACCCAGGGCAGCTATACTAACTTTATCAATTTTCTGAAAGATTTAGAAAATAATCTTCGGATTGTAGACATATCTTCGATTGCTTTTTCTTCTGATACCGGCGGCGGTTCCAGCCTCTCGCCGCTTGAGGTCTATAGATATTCTTTTAAAATTAAAACTTATTGGTTAAAAAATTAAAATGGCTCCAAAAATAAAAAACATAATAATCTTTGTAGGAATTGGCGTAGTTTTGATTCTTGTTTATGTCTTTTTCATCAAGGGAGATTCTGAAGAAGCAGGGCTTGTTTCGTCTTCTAGCCCTTCAGTTCCAGCCACAGGTGGTTCCACCCCTGCCCCCGCTCCTGCCATTACCCAAGACTTTCTTGCGGTTCTTTTAAACATCAAAAGTATAAAACTAGATGATTCTATTTTTTCCGACATGGCATTTTTAAGTTTGCGCGATTCTAGCATTTTACTAACTCCCGATGGAAATGAAGGCAGGCCAAATCCATTCGCGCCAATCGGCTCGGATGTTGTAGCAGCGCCTACGCCATAATTTAATATGAGTTTTTTAGAAGAATTAGTAAAGCGAGGTTTGATTGATGAAAACCAAATAGGTGAAATTAAAACCAGTGCGAAAGAAAAACATGGAGGCGACATTGATCAAGCTCTGATCGGGGCTGGGGTAGAGGAAGAAAAAATACTTATAGCTAAAGGAGAATATTTACAGATACCGGCCAAAAAAATAAATATCAAAGAAATATCTTTTGATGTCCTTAAATATATTCCGGAAGACTCCGCGACCTATTATCACTTTGTTCCGATCGGCCTCACCGAGGGAATTTTGGAAGTTGGTGTCACTGATCCGGAAAATATCCAGGCGATGGATGCGCTCCAATTTATTTCCGCTAAAATTGGCATCCCTTTTAAAATTTTTCTGATTTCTAAAAGCGACTATGACAGTATTGTAGGTAACTACAAAGGCCTCTCCAGCCAGGTAGAAGCAGCCCTTGATGAATTTCAAGAAGGGGCTCTTGATTCGAAGGGTGTCAATGAAGATAGCCTGAACAAAGAAATTAAAAATGTAAAGCCAGGCGAGGAGGCTAAAATTGTGGAAGATGCGCCGGTTATAAAAATTGTAGCTGTCATACTTAAGAACGCGATCGAAGGAGGCGCCTCCGACATCCACATCGAACATGGGGGAGAAAAAGTAAAAGTTCGCTACCGCGTGGATGGAGCCTTGCACACCACCATACTGTTGCCGCCGAATGTCTACAGCGGCATAGTGGCGCGCATAAAAATTTTATCCAAACTGCGCTTAGATGAAAAAAGAAAACCCCAAGATGGATCTTTCAGCACCAATATGAATGGTCGCAAAATTGATTTTCGCGTTTCTACCATGCCGGCGTTTTATGGCGAGAAAGTCGAGATACGTATTTTGGATGCCGATAAAGGAGTGAAGCCACTTGATCAATTGGGTTTATCGAAAAGAAATCTGGAGCTGATTAAAGAGGCAATTGCCAGGCCTTACGGAATTATTTTAATTACTGGCCCGACCGGGTCAGGCAAGTCCACTACTCTCTATTCGATGATGAACGAGCTTGATAAAGAGACAAGCAATATTGTATCTCTGGAAGATCCAGTCGAATACCACATGCCAGGCATCAATCAATCCCAAGTAATGCCGGAGATTGGTTATACCTTCGCCTCGGGACTGCGTTCAATTCTCCGTCAAGATCCGGATATAATCATGGTGGGAGAAATTCGCGACAAAGAAACAGCCCAGCTGGCCATTCAGGCCGCTCTGACCGGGCACCTTGTCTTGTCCACTCTGCACACCAACAATGCTATCGGCGCTATTCCTCGCCTAGTGGACATGGGAGTCGATCCATATTTAATTGCGCCAACCCTTATCCTCTCCATTGCCCAGCGCTTGGCGCGCCTCACTTGTCCGTCTTCCCGCAAACTTGTGCCGATGGATGCAAGCATTAGACTTCAAATTGAAGAACAAACAAAAGATTTACCGGAAGAGTTTAAAAAAGAAATTGGGATCACTAAAGAGATGTATGACACCGTTCCTTCGCCGGAATGTCCATCGGGCACTCGCGGTCGTATTGCTGTTTTTGAAATGTTTAAAGTAGACAAAGAAATGCAGAGTGTAATAATAAAAAATCCTATCAACTCTGAAATTTACAAAGTGGCCCGTAAAAACGGTATGTTTATGATGAAAGAAGACGCCATGCTCAAAGCCATAACTGGTGTTATACCTTATCGTGAAGTCTATAGTTTTAATACCGAAATTGATTAGTTGTCCACAAGTCTATGCAATTCAAAGTTATTTCATAGTATAATTATCATACATGGCAGGAGGAAAAAAGAAAATTTTAATAGTGGACGACGATAGCTTTCTGTTGGATATGTATGCTTTCAAATTTAGCCAGAACAATTTTGAAGTGCATACGGCTGTTAGTGGCCTAGATTCAATACAGAAACTAAAGAGCGGGATAAACCCAGATATCATTCTTCTGGATATAATTATGCCGGAAATGGATGGCTTTGAAATGTTGAATAAAATAAATAACGATAAGTTGTCTCCAAATTCGGTAAAAATAATTTTATCCAATAAAAGTCAGCAGGAAGATATTGATCGAGGCAATAGTTTAGGGGTGGCCGGTTATATTGTCAAGGCCAATTCCACTCCCGCGGAAGTCATCAGCCAAGTAGCTGAAATTTTAGCCAAAAAATTAGTAAAGTAAAATTACTTGTCCCGTACTAAATTTTTGATTACGGGGTATAATGATAAATATTAATAATTAAAATTTTAGTACTGGGATGGATTATAAAAAAGAACTTGAAGAACTTATCTTAAGCGTGATTCACGAAGGTGGATCGGATTTACACCTGGGGGCTGGGCGGATGCCGGCGATTAGAGTGTTTGGGGAACTTATATTTCTAGCCAAGCACGCGGTTTTGACCAAGGAAAGCGTTCTAGGTATTTTGAATCAAATTTTAGCTAAAGATAAAGTTGAGAAATTCGTAGAAAATCAAGAACTGGACTTCTCTTATGATTTTCGCGGGGAGGCGCGTCTGCGCGGCAACGCTTTTTTTCAAAAGGGACTAGTCTGCGTGGTGCTTCGCTTGGTGCCGAAAGTAAAAACTCTGGCTGAGCTGAACTTGCCGCCAATTCTTGGTGACATTGCGCGCAAGAAACAAGGATTTTTCTTGGTGGTTGGTCCGGTGGGGCAAGGTAAGTCGACTACTCTGTCCTCGATGGTTAATTTGATTAATATGGAACAAGCGCGCAATATCGTCACCATCGAAGATCCGATTGAATACGTTTATTCTCCTAATAAATCAATGATCAGTCAGCGCGAGGTTGGCATCGACACCAAAGATTTTCACACTGCGCTTAAGTCTGTTTTTCGGGAGGACGTGAATGTGATATTAATCGGCGAAATGCGCACGCCGGAAACTATCGCCACCGCCGTCACCGCCGCCGAAACTGGACACTTGGTCCTCTCCACTCTTCACACCAACAACGCTTCCCAAACCATCGACCGAATTATCGATTCTTTCCCGGGAGACCAACAGGATCAAATTCGCGCTCAGCTTGCTTCCAGCTTGCTCGGAATTTTTTCCCAAAGACTCATTCCTAGAATTGCCGGCGGGCTTATTCCCGCCTATGAATTACTGCTAAACAATAACGCTGTGGCCAATTTGATTCGCGAAAAGCGCACCCATGAAATAGATGTGGTGATCGAAACAGGCACCGAATCCGGCATGGTGGATCTGAACCATTCCCTCATAGAGCTTGTGCGCGCCGGAGAAATTTCGATCGAGAATGCTTACCAATATTCTCTGGATCCTAAAGGTCTCGAGCGCATGATATGACACTTTATGAACTTTCAACTTTATAACTAAAGCCCATGTTATTTGCATATAAAGCCGTAGACGAACAGGGAGCCAACAAGGAAGGGCAGATTGACGCGCCCAGCCGGGATATGGCCGTCAGCGGACTGCAGCGCCGAGGTCTTATTATTATTTCCATCAATGATGCGGAAAAAAATAAATCGATATTTTCTCTTTCCTTTTTTGAAAGAATACCGATGAAGGATATCGTGATTCTCTCCAGACAGATCTCAACGCTATTTGAAGCGCAGATCTCCGCCCTAAAAGCTTTCACTATGCTTGCCGCCAGCACTGATCGTCCACTCTTGGCTCGCAAACTAACTCAAATCGGGGATGATCTGCAGGCCGGTTTTTCCATCTCCGGCGCGCTCGCCAGGCACCCAGATATTTTTTCAAATTTTTATGTAAACATGGTAAAAGCGGGGGAAGAAACTGGAAAATTAAACCAAACCTTTTTACACTTGGCCGAATACCTAGATCGCCAGTACGCTCTCACTTCCAAAACTCGCAATGCGCTGATTTACCCGGCCTTCGTTATTTTTACTTTTATTGTAGTTATGAGTTTGATGTTTGTCATTGTGATTCCGAAACTTTCCGCAATCATTCTGGATTCCGGCCAAGCAGTACCCTTTTACACGCAATTAGTTATCGGCGCTTCTAATTTTTTTGTTAACTATGGATTTTTATTTCTTATTTTTTTAATCCTTTTGGGCATCTGGCTCTGGCGGATCTCTAGAACCGAGCGGGGGAAAGTTTATCTTGATAGAACCCGCCTTTCTATTCCTTTGATTGGCGATTTATATAAAAAGCTTTATCTGTCCAGAATCGCCGACAACATGGACACTATGATTACTTCCGGAATTCCAATGATTCGAGCCATTGATATTACTTCCGACGTGGTGGGTAGTCGAGTGTATAAAGATTTACTAAGAGAAGTAGCCGATAGTGTCAAGTCTGGAGTAGCCCTGTCCGCCGCCTTCGAACAGTATAAAGAACTAATGCCGGTAATTATGGTGCAGATGGTAAAGGTGGGCGAGGAAACAGGATCGCTCGGAGCTATTTTAAAAACACTGGGTGATTTTTATAAGCGGGAAGTGGATGATGCGATTGATACATTAGTGGGCTTAATCGAGCCGGCCATGATTGTGGTTTTAGGCTTAGGGGTCGGTATCCTTTTGGTTTCGATTTTAATTCCGATTTACAATATTGCTGGGGGGATTAGTTA
>CAYJQS010000003.1:11977-16467 GCA_964372515.1 uncultured Candidatus Saccharibacteria bacterium | reverse complement strand
AAGAGTTTTTCCCTCTCACCAAAGATGTTGCACGGTCGAAGAGATATTTATGGCGTGATCGTGAACAAAGGCAGTACGAAGTTAAGGAAGGAGTTATTACTTGTGAACACGAAGGCAATTGTGGCGATGCATGTACGAGTGTATTCATTCCACACCCCATGGAACTGCAATTTTATAAACGGATGAATCTACCGTTGCCAAAACTCTGCCCAAATTGCCGCCACACTGCGCGGTTGAAATTCCGTAATCCATTAAAACTCTGGCAAAGGGATTGCATGTGTGATAAAAAAGAGCACTTTCACGGAGCAGGGAAATGTGAGGTGGAATTTCAAACTAGCTATTCACCTGACAGACCCGATATGATTTACTGCGAAAAGTGTTACCAGCAGGAAGTTTACTAGTGTATTGTGAGTAATTCTAGCATATGCGGAAATTACCAGTAAAATAATTACTTAACTCTAGCGGTCGCAAAAGTTAGGTAATTTAATTTTTATAATTAACTTCTTTCCCGCCTTCAGGGATGACCCCGAACGAAAGCAAAGCTTCATACGGGGCAGGCTTTTTTAATTTTTGTATTCTATTTCTTTTTTTCCTTCTGGTAGAATTTTCTTAATGATGAACCTTCCATTTTCTAGTGCAGCATCGGTGATTATTATCCTTTTTGTTTGAAACCCTCCTTCGCCAAGGCTTCGGCGGGCAAGGAAAAAAGTACGGGGCCAGTGGGCGTAGGCGCGGAATTTGTTGTAATTTTTTACAGGATCAGCATTTAAATCTATCAGCCCGTCTTCTTTCTTGATTTTTTTGCAAAAAGTAGCTTGCGATTCATCTTGTTTTTCTCCCCCTGTGAAGGCCTGTCCGCCTTTGGCGGAGGGAGTGTTTAAAGTTTTCACCAAAAGTTCTCCGCCTATTTTGATTAATTTTTTTCGTAGCTCGGGAGCAGTTTCATCCGGTAAAATTTTTACTTTTTCTTGAGCAATAATTGCCCCGGCATCCATTTCGTAAACCATTTTTTGTATTGTGACACCTGTTTCTTCCTCGCCGTTTAAAATTGCGGACTCCACAGGAGAGGCGCCGCGATATTTTGGCAGTAATGAATAGTGAATATTTATAGAACCAAATTTAGGTAGATTTAAAATTTCTTCTGGCAGAATTTTTCCATAGGCAACTACGATGAAAAGTTCAAAGTTCAAAGTTGAAAGTTTTAAAGTAAATTCTTGGTCTAGTTTTTCCGGTTTTAAATAAGGAATATTGTTTTGTTCTGCAAAGAGAGCAACAGGTGATGCTTTTAAATGCATTCCACGCCCGCTTTTAGCATCAGGAGAAGTAATAATAGCAATTGGTAGAAACCCATTCTGCTTGAGAATTTCAAGAGTTTCTTTTGCAACCTCCGGAGTTCCCCAGAATATAAAATTGAAATTTGTATTCACTTTATAACTTTATGAACTTTCTACTTTATAACTACCTCCGGTTTTTCTTCTTTTATATCTTTTGCATGGTCGATGAAGAGTATGCCATTTAAGTGATCGGTTTCATGTTGGAAAACCTGCGCCAAAAGGCCGGAAGCTCCGCGTTCAAATTTTTTACCATTCTCATCGTAAGCGGTAATAGTAGCTTTTTTTGAGCGAAAAGTTTTACCATATAAAGGGCGAACCGAAAGGCAACCTTCCGGTACCCACCCTTTTTCACGCGAAAGTTTAGAAATTTTTGGGTTGATGAAAACGAGATCTTTGACAAGAAAATTCTTCTCTTCAGGGTCGCTGTCTCCGCCTGTTGGCGGAGCGCTCCCTCTCGCGCCGTCGCGCTGCGAGAGACCCTTCATAGAAGAATTTTCTTTTAGAATTTTTCCGGAGACAATAAAAATTCTAAGTGAATGACCTATTTGCGGGGCTGCGAGAGCTACGCCATCATGCTGACTTTTTAGTGCGGAGGACATCTCTCTCAAAACCTTCTTTATTTTAAGAGTTTTAATGTCGCCTACCTGCACCTCGAGAGCCTTTTTTCGCAAAACCTTTTCTTCCTTTTGCAAAATCTTTTTTGGCATTGCATTTTAATTATTCTAGAACCTAGAAGCTAGAACCTAATTTCATTTTAACTCTTTCAAATATTCCAAAAGCTTTATCAATTTTACTGTATCTTGAGATCTATTAGACATATCCCGCACGATTACTGAATTATCCAGCGCTTCTTTGACGCCAAAGATTAGAGCGTAGGGAATGGCCAATTTCTCGGCTATGGCGAGTTGCGAACCTAAACTGTCGCGGGAGATTGATTGAGCGATTGGGATGTGAGCTTTACGTAATATTTCAATCACGTTCAAACTTTTTAGTTTGGCTTCCGAGCCGAGCTGAATAAAATAAATTTTTGGTTTCTTTAAGATGCGAGGGGAGAGTTTTTTATACCAAGGCGAAGATATTATTCTATCTACGCCGATGGATATGCCCACTGCAGGCACATCTTTTTTACCGCCAATCTGGCGCGCTAAATAATCATAACGTCCACCACCCGCTAGAGTTAGTGGTGCATCATCTTCTGCATTTGTTTGTTCTATTATTTCAAAAACAGTGCGAGTATAATAAGAAAGCCCACGCACTAAATTTTTATTTATATTGTAAGCGATGCCCATCTCTTCTAAATATTCCAACACTTCTTTGAAATGTTTTTTACAGGAAGCGCAAAGAAAAGAAACTGCGTCTGGAGCCTGCTCGTTGATTTCTATTGTCTTTTCTTCTTTAGAGTCGAGTATGCGAAGCGGATTTGTTTTTAATCGCTCCCGGTCCACAGAAGGCAAATTGCTTATGTGTTTCCGGTAATAACTTGTAAGCTCTCTAATATATCCGCCTCTACACTCCTTGTCCCCGATGGAGTTAATATCTATAGAGAGATTTTCTGCTCCCGCTTCTTCCAATATGCTCACACAAGCTTTTATAACTAATGCATCCATGATACTTTTATCCGACCCTAAAGAATCTAGATCGAACTGCCAAAATTGTCGGTAGCGCCCGCGTTGAGGTTTGTCGTGTCTAAAATTTGGGCCGTATTGATAAAACATTACTGGTTGAGGTAGAGTGTGCATGCCGTGTTCGATATAAGCGCGTACTAGAGGCGCAGTATGTTCTGGCCTGAGCGCTAAATGATCTCCGCCTTTAGTTTTCAGAGTGTAAATTTCTTTATCTACAATATCAGTACCTTCACCTATGCCTTTAGTAAAAATTTCTTCATTCTCCAGTATTGGGGTATCGATTGGCTTAAAACCATAGTAGAGTGCCACCTCTTGCGCCTTCTCGAAAAAACCTTGAAAAGAATAATATTCTTCATTCATTATGTCCCTCATTCCTTTTGGAGATGCGAGGTCTCTGTTTTTTTCTTTTTTATTTTTTTGCATTATCTTTTTCATTTTATTTATATTCACCTGGGAATACATCGATGTTTTTTATCGGCCACAAGCGCAGGAGTGCTCTGCCTACTAAATTTTCTTTAGGCAGCGGTCCCCAAACCCTCGAATCAGAACTGGCGCTTCTGTTGTCGCCCATTACAAAATATTCATTGTCTTTAAGTTCGCGGTGATCGTTGCTAGATGATTTATTTTTCACATACGGTTGACCCACTTCAAATCCTTCAGGGTTTTTTTCGTTGGTTATAAAAACAGCGCCGCCTTTTATCTCAATTGTTTCATTTGGGAGGCCAATTATTCTTTTAATAAAAAACTTAGTTTTATTTTCAGGGTTCGGGTCCGGATATTTAAAAATAACAACGTCATATCGCTGTGGGTCTTTTAGACTATAAGATATTTCATCCACTATCAAATAGTTTCCATTTTCAAAAGTTGGAACCATCGAAGAGCCAGAGACAACAAATGGCTGAATGATAAAAAGACGGACAGGAACGACAACCAGCAACGCGATGATCACAAAACGGATCAATTCCCAAAATGATTGTTTTTCTTCTTGCACCGTTATAATATAGCACGAAAAATCCTTGACATTGTATTGGAATCTGTTTTACAATATAAAAATGAAACTTGTAGTCGGCTTAGGTAATCCCGGAGAAGAATATAAAAATACTAGGCACAATACCGGGCGGATTGTAGCCTCTTTGGTTGCTGACCAATTAAAGAGTAGTAAAAATAAAATTAAATTTCTTTTGCCGGATACTTTTATGAATAAATCGGGCCCCGCCGTCGCCAAGGCTTTGGCGGGCAAGAAAGCCTTAAAAGATTTGGTGGTGGTATATGATGACATTGATTTGCCGCTAGGAAAAATAAAAATTTCCTTCAATCGCTCGAGTGGAGGACACAATGGCCTGGGCTCAGTAATCAAGGCATTAAAGAGCGAAGAATTTCTGCGCATAAGAGTGGGCATTTCTCCATCTACGCCAAAGGGTGTGGTTAGAAAACCAAAAGGCGAGAAGGCAGTGCTAAATTTTCTGCTCGGCGAATTCAAAAAACCAGAACTTGAGCAAATTAAAAAAATTTCCCAAAAAGTAGCCGAAGC
>CAYJQS010000003.1:7120-11877 GCA_964372515.1 uncultured Candidatus Saccharibacteria bacterium | reverse complement strand
CCCTCTATTATAATGCTCTTTTCGCCACTGCGCAAGGAAACTTTGCCGGTGAGGGCAATGCATTTTTCGGGCACCAGTATTTCAATTGATTCCTTAAAGATGGAAGGGAAGGCCACGGCTTCGATGGAACCGGTTAAATCTTCAATTTTTAAGAAGGCCATACGCTCGTTGTTTTTGGTAATTATTTGTCTCACGGTTTGTATTATGCCGGCGATTGTGACCGACAGGCCGTTGCCGACTTCTTCTTTTATTTTTTTAATATTCATATTTCGGCTTTCTAATTTTTCCCGCAGGCGGTCGAGCGGGTGGCCGGAAATGTAAAGCCCCAGCAATTCTTTTTCCCAGAGCAATTTTTCTGCCATAGTGGCCTCCTTTGCCTCTTTTAATTTGAATTCCGGAAGTTTTACTTTAGTTGTCCCACCAAAAAGGGAAGTTTGATTTTGACTTTGCTTATTGGCTTCGTGATTGTATAAAAGCATGTCTTCCAAATTTGCAAGCAAAACCCCGCGCTCGCCAAACTCGTCAAAACTGCCGGACTTGATCAGCGCTTCCATAGATTTTTTATTTAAATTTTTATGTTTAATTCTGTCCAGAAAATCGGTTATGGATTTGAATTTTCCCCCGGTCTTTCTTTCAGCAATTATTGCGTCAGAAATATCCGTGCCTAAATTTTTTATTGTGTAAAATCCAAATCTTATTTGACCGCCTATTACGGTGAACCCCCCATAACACTCATTTATATTCGGGGGTAATACCGGAATCTTCATTTTTTTACATTCATTAATTATGTCGGCAATTTTCTCTACATCGCCGCTCTCGGCAGTAAGGATAGCCGCCATATACTCTACCGGGTAGTGAGCTTTCATATAGGCTGTTTGATAAGCAACCTTGCCGTATGAGGCGGCGTGGGCTTTATTAAAGCCGTAGGCCTGAAATGGTTCAAAAAGTTTCCAAAGTTTTTCCGCAAATTCTGGAGTTTGGCCGTTTTTTATTATTCCTTGAGTAAATTTTTCCCTCTGGGCTGCCATCTCAGCCGGGATTTTTTTACCAACTGCGTATCTAAACTTATCTGTTTCTTCCCAGTTATATCCGGCAAGTTCCATGGCACAGAAGAGTAGATCATCTTGGTAGACAATTAACCCATACGATTCACCCAAGAATTTTTTCATTCGGGGGTCCATGTATTTCACTAACTTTGGATTATGTTTTCTTTTTATATATTCGGGAATTGTTTCCATCGGGCCGGGACGGTAAAGCGCCACCATGGCATTGATGTCGTGAATGGAAGTAGGTTTCAATTCCTTCAGATACCTGGTCATGCCGGCGCCGTTTAACTGGAAAAGTCCTTCAGTTTCACCTCTCGAGAGCAATGAAAAAGTTTTTTTATCATCCAGCGGAATCCGTTCTATGTCTATATCTACATCATAAAATTTTTTAACCAAGCTTATGGCATCAGCTAAGATGGCTAAGTTTCTTATGCCCAAAAAATCAAATTTCAAAAGCCCGGCTTCCTCCACGCTATACATATCATACTGAGTAATTATTTTTCCACCCTTGGGATCAAATTGCGTCGGCACATATTCCGAAAGTGGTTTTGGGGAAATAACAACTCCGGCGGCATGCACCGAGATGTGCCGGACACATCCTTCCATTTTTTTTGCCAGGTCTATTATTTCTTTAGTATCTTTTTCGGCCTTGTATGCTTCCAGTAGTTCTGGCACAATTTCCATCGCATTTTCTATAGTCATTGGCATACCTTGTGAGCCCATCGGAATCATTTTGGAAATTCTGTCCCCAACTGTATAGGGATAGGCCAGGGCGCGAGCTACATCGCGTACCGCTCCGCGCGCCATCATGGTGCCGAAAGTTCCAATTTGCGCAACTTTATCTTCGCCGTATTTTTTCTTAGCGTATTCAATCATTTCGTCGCGCCTATTATCAGCAAAGTCCATGTCAATATCCGGTGCCGAAGGACGGAACGGATTTAAAAATCTTTCAAAAGGAAGTTTGTATTCTATTGGATCTACATTAGTAATGCCCAAAAGATATGTCACCATTGATCCAGCCACCGAGCCTCTAATAGTAGTTAAGATGCCGTTTTCTTTGGCGTAACGCAGGAGGTCGCCAACCACTAAAAAGTATGAAGAAAATTTTTTGTCAAAAATAATTTTTAGCTCGTATTCTACGCGTTCTTTTATCGTATCAGTTTCTTTTATTCCTAGTCGCTCGAAGCCAGCGTAAGTGAGCTCGCGCAATTTTTCGTTGGGGGTTTTTCCTTTTTCGATTTTAAAATCGGGGAAAACCCATTTGCCTAGCTCCAGTTCTAGATTGCACATGTCCGCGATTTTGCTTGTGTTATCAATCGCCTCCGGCACGTCAGCGAAGAGCTCTTTTGCCTTCGGCGTGTCGATGAAAGAATAATCATCCTCGCCGAAAGAAAATTTATTTTCATCTTTGATATCCGAGTTTGTCTGTATGGAAAGTAGAGTGTCGTGGGCCTTGTGGTCGTCCTCACAAGGATAGTGTGAATCACTGGTGGCCACAAGCGGGATATTTAATTTTTTACCAAGTGAGATTATGCCCTTGCGAACTTTCTCATCTTCCGGAAGTTTAGAAGGTTTTTGAATTTCTAAAAAATAATTTTCTTGCCCAAAAATTTCTTGATGTTCTTTTATTATCTCTTCACCCCTTGTCTCGCCAGAGCCTGTGGCGGAGGCGGATTTTTCTTCGTTTGCCAAAGTTTTTGCAAGCTCGCCACCCAGGCAGCCAGAGAGCGCAATGAGTCCGCCTGCATATTTACGCAAAATTTCTTTGTCCATGCGAGGCTTGTAATAGTATCCCTCGAGATGTGAAATAGTTACCAGCTTGATTAAATTTTTATAACCCTCGAGATTTTTTGCCAGCAAGGTCAAATGATATCTTTTATTATCTATACCGGGTTCTTTGTCTGTTCTCTTACGGTTCGCCACGTAAGCTTCCACCCCGATGATCGGCTTGAGGCCTTCTTTTTTACAAAGTTTATAAAATTCAATGGCGCCATACATATTGCCGTGATCCGTTAACGCCATGGCGGGCATCTTAAATTCCTTGGCGAGATCTACCAAGTCCTCAAGCCTGGAGAGCCCGTCGAGTAGGGAATAGTGGGAGTGGGTGTGTAGGTGGACGAATTTAGTTTCCTTTTCCATTTTAGTTATCATAACATAGAATTTGACTTACTAAACTAGCTTGTTATAATCTAAATATGTTAGACGATAAGGACATAAATAAACTTACTTCTGTTTTAGCATCCAAAAAAGATGTTGAAGAAATTAAGAGTGATTTAGTTGATCTAAAAGAGCTTG
The DNA here is from genome assembly GCA_964372515.1 of uncultured Candidatus Saccharibacteria bacterium. Classification (GTDB taxonomy): domain Bacteria; phylum Patescibacteriota; class Minisyncoccia; order Phycocordibacterales; family UBA9973; genus UBA9973. The sequence continues at coordinate 8,536 of CAYJQS010000003.1, read as the reverse complement.
TGCAGGGTCTTATTGTTTCCAGTGACGGAATAGTAAAATCAATTAAAGATTTAAGTTTAGAATATGCCGCAATTTCTACTCAACTGTCCAGACACGATCGTTGGATTAAACAAATAGCAGAAAAGGTGGGTGTCAGTCTAGTTACAGAATAATAAAAGTTATCCAAAAATACCCCTATTTCATAAGGCTTTTTTGCTTGACTTTTGATTCTGTTTGTGCTATACTATAAGAGTAAAGTGACCTTTGATAATTCTCGGGTGAAGCAATAGGGTAGCCTCACCTCGTCTGCTTCGCCCGCCATAGGACGGGCAGGCATCCACCCCTCTCCAAGCTAGCTTGGAGAGGGGTAGGGGTGAGGTTGTATTTTGGATATGCTATAATTATTTTTATGAAAACAATTCGCGTTGGCATTAATGGTTTTGGTAGAATCGGCAGAGCGTTTTTGAAAGTTGCTTGGGAGCGGCCGGAAATTGAAGTAGTGGCAGTAAATGATTTAGGTGACGTCAAAAATATGGCGTATCTTTTGAAATATGACACGGTCTACAAAGAGTGGAAGCATCCCATTAGAGTCGAAGCCTCTAACGGGACAGGCGATAACTATCTTGTTATAGATGAAACTAAAAGAGTAAAAGTTTTAGCAGAGAAAGACCCGAGCAAGCTCCCGTGGAAGGATTTGGATGTTGATGTGGTTGTAGAATCAACAGGAATATTTATTACTTATGCAAGCTCCAAAGTTCACCTGGATGCAGGCGCAAAAAAAGTGGTGGTGACAGCACCGATGAAAGATGAGCCACAAGCGGGTGTGGAAGGTGCCACAGTACTTCTGGGGGTGAATGAAGAAAAATTTTCCACCTGTGTCATAACTTCCAATGCTTCATGCACTACCAATGCGGGTAGCCCCCTGATTGCAATTCTTGATGAAGCTCTCGGAATAGAAAAAGCGCTTTTGAATACTGCCCATGCGCTAACTAATAGTCAGCCCACCGTTGATAGCGTGAATAAACATAATATGCGAGAAGGACGAGCGGGTGGCCACAATATTGTGCCAACGTCCACCGGTGCAGCAATTGCTGTTACTAAAGCGTTTACTAAACTCAAAGGACTTTTTGATGGTATTGCTATGCGGGTGCCGATAGTATCTGGGTCTATTGTAGATATTACTTTTGTTTCTAAAAAAGACACAACAGCAAAAGAAGTAAATGAAATTCTTAAAAAAGCAGCTAACGATCCTCGCTGGAAGGGAATATTTTCTGTAACCGAAGAAGAATTAGTATCTAGTGATATTATTGGAAGTCCTTATGGATCTATTGCTGACCTAAGATTGACTCGCGTGGTAGGAGGTAATTTAGTAAAAGTTATGGGCTGGTATGACAACGAAATGGGGTATACTTATACCCTAGTGGAGCATGTAATAAA
>CAYJQS010000003.1:0-7020 GCA_964372515.1 uncultured Candidatus Saccharibacteria bacterium | reverse complement strand
AAAATTTTTATCGGCACGGATCATGCGGGCTATGTACTTAAGGAAAAACTTATGTCTTCTTTGAAAATGGCAGGGCACGAAGTTGTAGACAAGGGCGCATATGAATATGACGAACACGATGACTACCCAGATTTTGTTGTTCCGGTGGCGCGTGAAATTTCTCGTGATCCAGAAAATTCTAAAGGTATTATTCTCGGAGCTACTGGCCAAGGCGAAGCGATTACGGCCAATAAATTTCCGCATGTCAGAGCCGTGGTTTATTACGGTGAATCCAAGTGCGTGGTAGATGATGAAGCCGATGTGATTGTCCGCTCTCGCGAGCACAACGACGCTAATATTTTATCTCTAGGCGCTAGATACTTGACCGAAGAAGCAATGATGAACGCGGTGAATCTTTGGCTTAGTACTTCTTATAATCAAGATGAAAGGCATGTGCGCCGATTGGGTAAAATAGATAAAATCAAGATAAACTAATGCTCGCCATAACTCCCGCAATCTTAGAAAAAAAATTTAGTGAAATAAAAAATAAACTCACAATTTTGCGCGGGAGGGTAAAGTGTGTGCACCTTGATATGGGTGATGGAATTTTTGAGCCCAACCAAACCTGGCCCTTTGTTTCCGGCGGTTTTGAAGATGATGATTTTCAAAAAATTATCAATGAAGAGGAGGGCTTACCCTATTGGCAAGAATTTGATTTTGAACTTGACTTGATGGTGATGAATGCATCCGAGAATTTTGATACTTATATGAAGCTGGGACCAAAGAGAATAATTTTCCATCTTAGTGCGCAGAAAAGCTTACAAGAATTCGAGGATTTTCTAGAAGGGTTGGATATGTATATAAGGGATAACGTGGAGATAGGCCTTGCTTTTAAGCCGCATGATGATTTGGCTGTTGTTTCAAAACTTTCGAGCAAAGTTGATTTTTTGCACTGCATGGGTTCAGATAAAGTTGGTTTCCAGGGCGAGGGAGTAAATTTTACTGATAAAGCTCTAGAGAATATAAAATTTCTGAAAAAAAATCTACCTGGCGTTGTAATTTCGGTAGACATAGGCGTTAATTTAGAAAATGCTAAAACTATTTTAGAAGCTGGAGCAGACCGTCTGACCATCGGTTCTGCTATTTGGAAAAACCCTGACCCGATTTGGGCGCTTGAGAATTTCCAAAGCCTAATATAAATCGTTAGGCAAGGCCTAACGACGGGACAATTCTTTGTAATTGAGCCACTCAAAAATTTCTTCTTTAAAAACCCGCTTTGAATAAAAATAATTTGGAAAATCTGAAAATTTCAAAATTAACTTTTCCTTTCTGTTGTTTCCTAAATAGTCCAAGAAACTGGAATATGGATATGTTTGAAGATACCCCAAGGTAATTTTTAGATTCTTTAAACCATTCTCTTTCCACTCAGGATCAATTAACTTTACCGGGTTTAGGTGAATATAAGAAAAAATATATTTTAATTGTCTTTCCGTGGCCACGTGTTGAGATTTGAATTTTCCTTCAAAAAGTCCGCCTGTTCTTTTGTATTTTTCATTGAAATACATTGAATAAGCGGTAGATAATTTCTGCATAAATCTAGTGAGTCCATTTTCTGAAAGGGGAGTAATTAAAATATGAAAATGATTTGGCATCAGACAATACGCACCAATAGACACTAACTGATCCTCTATTTTATGTGAAAAAATTCCACCACTTTTTTGTAAATCAAAAAAATTAAAGCTCTCACTAGTGTTTGCGCAATAAAGTAAAGCCACAAAACGCTCGTAATCTTTCTTTGTAAAAAATATCTTTTGCTTACTATTTCCTCTATTATAAATATGATAATATTCACTTGGCACGAAGGTCATTTTTCTTATAGACATACTTAGATAATATCAAATACAAAATCGTTAGGCAAGGCCTAACGGCTTCTTGGGGAATAGTTCTTAATGGCGTATAATTAGTTAATGTTCCTCACTCAAGAAAAAATTTTAAAACTGGAAGAGAAGGCGAATGAGATTCGCAAAAGTATTATTGAGATGCTGCTCGAGGCGGGCAGCGGGCACACGGCCGGGCCTTTGGGTATGGCGGATATTTTTACCCTTTTCTTTTTTCATATTTTAAAACATGATCCTAAAAATCCTAGCTGGGAAGAACGGGATAGATTTGTACTTTCCAACGGGCATATTTGTCCGGTTTTTTACGCAACCATGGCGCATGCCGGATACTTTCCGCTTGAAGAACTTAAAACTCTACGCAAGTTTGGCACTAGATTGCAAGGGCATCCGCACCGGGAATACATGCCCTGGCTGGAAAATTCTTCCGGGCCACTCGGCGCCGGCCTCTCGCAAGCAGTTGGTATGGCGCTAGCAGATAGGATGGACGGCAAAGATACTGACAGATTTATTTATTGTTTTATGAGCGATGGGGAACTGGATGAAGGAAATTCTTGGGAGGGGATTATGCTAGCCGGTAAAAATAAATTGCGGAATTTAATTGCAGTAGTAGACCGCAACAATATTCAGATAGATGGTTTTACGGAAAATATTATGCCCCTCGAACCGTTGGTGGATAAATGGCGAGCTTTCAATTGGCACGTGATAGAAGTTTCCGGCCACGATTTTGCCAGAATTAATGAAGCAGTAAACGAAGCGCAAGCTATTTATGAAAAGCCAACGGTGATAATTGCGCACACGATTCCAGGTAAAGGCGTCAAAGAATTTGAACGAGATTATCATTGGCATGGTAAACCACCAAATGTCGAGGAAGCAAAAATGGCTCTGCACGAGCTCCGCACTTTAGGCGGAAAAATAAGAGGTGAACACCAGTAGTTCAACAAGCTCACTATAAATAAAATGCTTAATCCAAAATTAAAATTAAATCCAAAACTTTTCAACGACGATGTTGAGCAGGTGCCGATACGCAAAGGTTTTGGGGAAGGATTACTAAAAGCAGGAGAGGCGGACAAAAACGTGGTAGCGCTTTGCGCTGACCTGACAGAATCCACCCAGATGATTTTTTTTGCGGAAAAATTTCCGGAGAGATTTGTGGAAATTGGCGTAGCCGAGCAAAATTTAGTAACCGTTTCTTCCGGCATGGCGGCTATGGGCAAGATCCCTTTTTGTTCTTCGTATGCAATGTTTTCCCCGGGCCGCAACTGGGAGCAGATACGAACTACCATAACTTACAATGATCGACCAGTAAAAATTGTGGGTTCGCATGCAGGAATTTCTGTAGGGCCGGACGGTGGTACCCACCAAGCACTGGAAGATATTGCTCTTATGCGGGTGATGCCGAATATTGAAGTCATTTCTCCTTGTGATGCACTTGAGGCCAAGCGCGCGACTATGGCTCTGGTAAAATCTGGCAAGCCTGCATATTTAAGACTTGCTCGAGAAAAAACTCCAATTATTACGACCGAAGAAACTCCTTTCGAGCTAGGTAAGGCAGAATTATTTTGGCTACCGCAAGTAGGCATGGCGCAAGTGGGAATAATTGTCACTGGTTCACTTACTCATCATGCGCTTTTAGCGGCGAAAGAATTAGAAAGTGAAGGAATAAAAACGAAAGTGCTGAATTTAGCAACGATTAAACCCATTGACGTGAAGGCAGTTTTAGATTTGGCTAAAGAATGTAGGGCAATTGTAACAGTAGAAGAGCATCAAGTGATGGGCGGCATGGGTTCCGCGGTGGCAGAAGTTCTGGCCGCAAATCATCCAGTGCCAATGGAATTTATCGGCGTGCAAGATAAATTCGGCCAGTCCGGCAAACCGGACGAACTTGTGGAGCACTACGGCATGGGCAAAGATTCTATCAAAGAAGCAGTGAAAAAAGTTTTGAAAAGAAAAATTTAGAAATTTTTTCTTGGCATACTTTTTATAATGCAATCTATCTCCGCAAGCTTGCGGAGCGAACTGCTCGGCGCGTCCGCCTGCGCAAGGCATTCTAAAAAATATGCCTGCGACAATTTCTAAATTTAGATTTTTTTCGGTTTATAGTCTATCGGAGCTTTGGAGAGATATTCTTCGAGTTTCGCGCGAGAGAGGAGTCCTTTCTGGGCGCCGATTTCTTGGACAACGGACATTGCGTTGATTCCTCCCCAGGCGAGTGCTTCAGCTAAAGTTTTTCCAGAAATGATTGCCGACACCACAGTAGAAGAAAAAGCATCGCCGGCACCAGTGCGTTCATACGGAGGCTTGGGGTCAGGATAGGGAGGCGTAAATAAAAATTCTTTGCCATTGTATGCGTAAGATCCTTTTATGCCGTCGGTTAATACCACTATCTTTGGGCCCAGGGCGCGCATTTTTTCGAGTAAATCTTTTACTTCGTCGTGATCTTTTATTTTCAAAATAGTTTTGGCTTCTTCAGTGTTGCAGAAAAATATTTCTGTTCGTTTATAAATTTCTAGCAATTTATCAGAACCCATTTTTATTTGAAAAATTCCCGGTTGAAAAGCCATCTTTATATTCTTATGGCTATCCAAATATTCTACAATCTCATTGTGATACTCTGTAGATTTTTCACCAAGAGAAGTTAGATATATCCATTTTGGATTACCAATGTCCGGAAGTTTATACGGAAATTCAGAATGTTTTTGCAAAATTGTCCTCTCGTCGCCGAACCAAAGAATGTAATGATAATTTGTTTTTTGGTCCTTATGAATTCCTATAAAATCTGTTGATACTCGGTCTTTTTTAAGAGATTCTAAACAAAGACCCCCATTTCTATCTTTGCCAATATTGGCGACTAGTGCGGAGTTCAAACCAAGGCGAGCAGCTGACACGGAAACATTCGCAGCATTTCCAACCGCAGGCACTTCTTCCACTGATTCATAAGGAATTTTTGCCCCAAAATCCATGCAGATCTGGCAGTTTTCTTTATTTATATCGCAATTAACGTGCGCGTCTTTTAGGCGAATAAAAGCATCAATCGTAGTTTCGCCAATGGCTACGAGGTCGTAATTATTTTTCATGGTAATATTATAGCATGAGAAAAGTAATGTTTGTATTCTTTGCCATTATTTTATTTTCTCCTTTTTGTTTTGCGTGGGCGAATGTTGAAATCAGCGAAATAATGTATGACCTCAAAACTGGCAGTGACGACGGCCGGGAGTGGGTGGAAATTTTTAATAATTCTGACAGCGCTGTAGATCTTTCCAGTTTTAAATTTTTTGAAGCGGACACCAATCATAAAATTTTATTTGTCCAAGGAAATGTGGAAATTCCCAGTGGTGGGTATGCAGTGATTGTTTCAGATCCAGTTAAATTTAAAACTGACTGGCCAAATTTTTCAGGAATCACCGCTTCCAGCGGGACCCCGCCATCGGCGGTGGGTATTTTTGATTCTACTTTTTCTTTAAATAATTCCGGTGAAAATATTGCAATCAAGGATGGAGATACACTTCTTGATGAATATTTTTACAAATCTAGCTCGGGCGGCGCGGGCGACGGCAAGTCATTGCAGAAAATAAATGGAGCATGGCTTGCTTCCACTCCCACCCCCGGCCGAGAAAATATTTTCGTCCCGCCGGCGCCGCCCGCCAAACCAAAAACCACAATTACCCCTAAAGTTTCTACCACCACCCCGCCTTCGGCACCCCTCCTTGATCAAGCCCGCCTGCCGGACGGGCAGGGAGGGGACGAAGACGATAATAATTCGTATCTTTTCATAACTATTCTAATTTTCTTTCTTGGCCTTAGCGCAGGGGCAATTTATTTTGTCCGTCGGAAAGGGCATAACCCCCAAAAAGGGGATGATTTTGAGCTTATAGACTAGAGATATCTTTTTCATAGGGGTTATCCACAAAAGGACCTGAAAGCCGGTTTTACGCCTTTTAAATATGGTAAAATTTAAAGGCAGGAAAAAATAAATATCAATGAAATTAAGGGATAGAAAATTAGCCAAGAATTTAGGGCGGTTAGGCTTTTTTGCTATGCGATTTTTTATCATAATTTTAGTAATTTTTAGCTTATTGGGGGCTGTGGGCGTGTCAGCTGTGACAGGTGTTCCGGAGATAATAAACTTTCAAGGCCGGCTAATAGATAAGGCTACTGGCGACTTGCTTGGGGGAGAGGCTGGCACAAATTTTTGTTATCGTTTTTCTATTTGGGATGAAGCGATAGTCGGCGATATAGACGAAGATCAACTTTGGCCGCTCGATATTTTTGACGACCCAGTCACGCCGACAACCATGACCATCCTTACTCGCGAGGGAGTTTTTGACGCGCAAATAGGTGGCGCGGGCGGAGATATATTAGATTTTAATTTTGAAGACAACGATACGGTATTCGTGAATGTGGAAGTAGCGGAACAAGTTTTAGATTCATGCGCGGGCGTTGCTTTCGAAACACTTGATCCGCGACCCCAAATAGTTTCCGCGGGATATGCCATCAATGCCGGCAGTGTGAGCTTATTTGCCGGAGCAGTTGATGCTTCTGCCACTACTTCGTCCGCCAGTGGGCTTGAAAATTTAGATGGCTTGACTCTACTGCAAGGTTGCGATGATAATGAAATTCTAAAATGGGATGAAGGCGCTGATATATGGGCTTGCGATACTGATAGTACGGGAGGAGGAGGATTTGATTCCACCACCATAGACGATACCACTTGGTCCGATGGAACTAATGCCTCGAATGTTTGGACATTCGATGTTTCAGGCACAGATACTACTGTAACTTTTGGTAGCGGGCTAGTTACATTTTCACATGGGATAGCTGTTACTGGAGGATTAACTATTGACGCCACTACCGAGTCCAACATCGAAGCGGCGGTGGACATCGCCGGCGATGTGGACGGCACCGGACTTTCGGCCGTGGACTTGGATGAAGTGGCGGTGGAAGCGGAGCTTGAGTCAGTTCTGGATCTGCAAGATCTGCAAGGCGCGGTCACCGACGGCCAAGTGCCGAATACCATTACGATTGACTTGGCCACAGCGGCCTCTGCTCTCGCAGCTAATGCCGCTAACTGTTCAGCAGGCTCAGGAGCTGGGGGAGTCAATGCCTCTGGTGCAGCTGAAGATTGTACAGACTACGAAGAAGATCT
>CAYJQS010000002.1:7632-21362 GCA_964372515.1 uncultured Candidatus Saccharibacteria bacterium | reverse complement strand
TCTTTGCCACTTTCGTCTGCCTTGGCGCATATTTCATAGGGGCCAACTCTGTCACCCACGGAATAACCCGAGCCGGCATTCACAGACACGCAGAAATTAACCCACTTAGAACTCGGCATCATACCGCATAAATTAAGTGTAGTTTCGGAATCCCCTTTTGTCAGCGGATGAATTTGCCGAGCCAGACCGTCAAAACACATTTGCTGATAACTTGTATTTTTTTCTTTATTGCAAACTTCATCCGCCACTTTTTTTACATCTCCCCCAAATTGCTGATAGGCTAGAGACGGCTGATTAGACCAACAGCCAAGTAAATATTTTGGGTCAATGCGCGGCTCGTTGCAGGGGTAAAAATGATCATTTGGTTTTACCCAGCGGTCCGGCGAAGGACTGCCATCATCATGTACCGCCCAAATATTTTCCATAAATACACCGTCATAGCAATTGTAAGCCGGAAACTGCGGCATGGTCCTGACCGCTTCGTCGCAAGTCTTGAGCGCTTCCGTCAAATTTTTATAACCTACATTCGCTAAAAATCCGTGGCCAATAGCATGGGCGCATTGGCTTGATACCGTAAACCCAGATTTTAAACATTCACTAAAAGATTTAGCTACTTCGGACATGCCGCCTTTGGCTATGGCATGCAAAACGAATCCATGATAACAAGAAGAAAGAAAATAATCTTTGCAATACACCAAACCGGCCGAGCCATATTTTTCGTATAAATAGTCCCCTACCACATGATTGAGCAAATGGGTCTGCCCGTCAAAAGGCAGGCCGGAATGGTAGAGGTCTTCTTGCGCTTGATCCGTTCCTACTCGCAAAATTAAATCTTTATACAATTTACTTTGCTCTTTTAAATTAGTAGTGGCTTTAATTTGGACAATCTCCGCGCTTTCTTTTATGTTCGGAGCTGAATCTCTAGCAAGAAAAAAAACTAAAACCAAAACCCCGATAATTAAAAAAATTTGTTTCATTTTAATCATTACTTCTTATATATTGCCCTTGTTTAACTATTACGTCAATCATATAAAGACAAGAGGCTTTGAATTCTTGCTCTAGGCTGTTGCAAAATGCTGTGGCCTCTAAAACTTTTGTAGGAATAGTGGACAGAGCACTCGAAACTAGATTGGGGTAACACTCACTTTCAAAATTTGGGTCATCTTTTTGGGGAATTTTACAAATATATTTTAATTTTTCTAAATCAAAGTTTTGAGAAGCCCCCATTATGCCCAAGGAATGCCTCTTGCATCTTTTGGCGCCATTCGGCACTTGAGCGCTGCTGCATAAATCAAAAATTTTATATGGATCATTATTAAATTTGACTAACGCCACGTGCACTATTTCTTCCCAACAGCCTTCCGCAAATTCTCCAGAGTAAGATCGGCACATTTTTTCTAAGCCCTCTAGTCGAGGCGGCCAATTGAGCCAAGATTTTGGCACCAAATCATGCGCCACTAAATTGAGCGCCGTTTGATATTCCATAAAAACTCCTGAAATGCAAAATTGCCTTTGTGGAGTAGCAGTAAATACCTGACATAAATCGAGCGCTTTATCTACGCTGGTTTCAGTTTCCACTAGTAGTAAATGCCCAACAATATGGTTACAATCCGCCCGCGGATTTTCTCCGCAAATTGTAGGCACAACTTCTCTTTTTAAACTTTTTTCCGGCAGGCTATTTATATAACTTTCAATCACGCCGTGCACCGCTCCATAGTTGCAGGTAGTGCGCATATTCTGCACCAAGCCACGCCAATTATTTGGATCTCTCTTGTACGATCCCCAGCCAATACCGTGTGAGATTAGATGACAACCAATAGCGCTTGGGTCCATAACTTGCAGATTATCCAAAACGGCAAAAGAGTGCTCTGGGCCACTTTTTTCTGCCAGTTTTTTAAGTTCTTCGCTATAGCAATTTTCTTTGCCTTTAGAGGCGGCCGCATTCTCGGCGCAATAATCTTTTATTATAGCAGCCGTATTTAAAATATCCTCGCTAGAATTATTTTTATTAAAAACGCTCGAAAAAAGGCTTCTCCCGCCCACCAGAAGTAGTATGACAAATAGAAATAAAAAAGATTTGAGTAATTTAGGCATTTTTATCTGATTAATTTATCATAACTTTAATTCTATTAAAACACAAAGTTTTTCTGGGTTCGGATAATGTACTGCAAAGTTTATTGGAAGAATTTTTATAATCATTGTATTTTTGAAAAATTGATTCTATCGCCCCGCCAGTAGCGCATATTTCCATGCCTTCTTTATTCGGCATCTTTTGGCAATTTTCAAAAATGTACTTAGGGTCACCCACGGAATTCTGCGCTGTGCGATAACCAAGACCTTCATAACAAGTTTCTCTCATTAAAAGAGAGGGACCCAAAGAACAATTTTTACCAACCACTGTAAGAGAAGCCCAGCCGCCTAAATTTTTTAGAAAAATTTCTAATTGATATCTAGCGCAGCTTCGATGATAGCGCTCGTTTAAATCAGAACAAAATTGCCAAGGATTTTTACTATCAAATAAATTATTTTCTCCGGTGCTGGAATTTTCCATAAAAACCCCATCATAACAATACGGCCGATACGGTTCACCCATAACATCGCAATCTAGTAAGGCCCTTTTAATATCTCCCCCCTCAAAACTAAAGAGTCCGTGCCCCGTGCCGTGAATACAGCCGGTGAAATCTTGAGTCTGAGCTGGAGGAAAAAAAGCAAGACACTGCTCTTCTATGGACTTTATTTTTTTAACCCCTTCTTTTAAGAGCATCTTCTCAGTCACTCCGTGCATACAGCCAAAAGCAAAAGAGGTGTCGCAAACTTTGATGCCCTTGAGTCCTTTCTTTTCATACAGATTATTGCCGATAATATGAGAAAATTCGTGAGCGTTGCCCATCACTTGACCATTTATAATGAAACTTTTTTTTAAAAATTCCCAAGCGGAGGCCGGATTTTTTTCGGCGGATGTTTTGATGAAATCAAGTTGATCGGCATAAGGCAAATCTTTGAAATTGGAAGAGTTTATATTTTTAGTATCAGGTGGGACATTATTGGTTAAACTTTTTTCGTCCACTACTTCTACCATCATAGTAAGCCCCGGAAACAAGTGGTCGTGCACCGGCCAGATTCCGACTTTATCTAATTTAAAAGAAAAAGCTTCTCCTTTCGCCAGTCCTCGGCAAGTATCAAAAGAACTTCCGATACATCCGCCCGCTTCCGGATAAAAATTATGCAGCGGGTGAAAATTTGAGGCCGGCCAGTGCAAACGCTCGCCTTTATTTACCCAAGTCACTGTGGTGCCTTTTTGTACCGTAATTTTCTCTGGAGAAAACCCTTGGTCAGTTATAACAACGGTAGCAGTATTAGCAGAATGATTAGAGTAAAAAAAATACCCCAATACAGAGAGAAAAATAACTAAAGAAATTATGTTGGCCTTTTTCATTTGCGTTAAAATAATACTTATGCTATCATACATGGGTATGAGTCCTGTCGCAACAGGGCTTTTTTAAATTAATAACCTAGGCCCTAGAACCTATAACCTAATTTATGTTAGACCTAAAAACATTCAAATCCGCATTAGAGCAATTGGAGGAAGAAAGGAAAATACCGAAAGAAAAAATCTTAGACGCCATCGAGCAAGCCATGGCCGCCGCATATAAAAAAGACTACGGTAAGAAAGGACAAATCATCCGGGCAAAATTCGACTTAGAAACCGGCAAAACTGAATTTTTCCAAGTGAAAATTGTAGTCGACGAAACTATTGCCAAACTGGATGAGAAGCTAGAAAAAGAGGGCGACCTGTCCGCCGTAGCTTGGGCGGAGGCGGATGAACGCGTGCATTTCAATGCGGAGCACCACATCATGCTGGACGATGCCAAGAAGATAAAAAAGGGAGTAGAGCTCAATGATGAAATTACTTTTCCGCTGGAAGCCAAAGATGATTACGGACGTATCGCGGCCCAAACTGCCAAGCAGGTCATCATCCAAAAAATTCGCGAAGCGGAGCGCACCTCCATCATAGATGAATACGGAACCAAGGAAGGCGAAATAGTAAACGGCGTAGTGCAAAAGGTTGAACGAGGAAATGTGTATGTTGATTTCAATCGCGCCACCGGCATCCTGCCGGTTGAGGAACAAATTCCGGGTGAATATTGGGAGCGAGGCCAGCGTATTCGCGCTTATTTGTATTCGGTGGAAGATACACCACGAGGCATTAACTTGCGACTTTCTCGCGCCCACCCTAAATTCATAGAAAAACTTTTTGCGGTGGAAGCGCCAGAGATTCAGAATGGGGTTGTGGAAATAAAAGCGGTAGCCCGCGAAGCCGGCGGCCGTTCTAAGATCGCCGTGCATTCGAACGATGAGCACATTGACCCAGTCGGCTCTTGTGTGGGCCAGAAAGGCACCCGGGTGAACACTATTACCGGAGAACTCTCTGGAGAAAAAATAGATATAATCCCTTGGTCCGAAGACCCTAAAGTTTTTATCTCCAATTCCCTATCGCCGGCCAAAGTTATTTCTATCGAAACGGATGAAAAAGAACATAAAGCTACTGTAGAAGTGGCCGACGACCAGCTTTCGCTTGCGATCGGCAAAGGCGGACAAAACGTGCGCCTGGCGGCAAAATTAACCGGCTGGAGAATCGACATCAAAGGCGATGGCACAATAGTGGCTGAAGAATCTAAGAAGAAAGAAGAAGCTGCTGAAGCCGTCGAAGAGACTCCGGACGTTGTAGAAGAGAAATAAAATAAAAACAAAAATAAATACTTATTTAATAAACTCTAGCGTTGAGAGTATTTTGTAATAATTATCTCTTATTTGTTTTGTCTCTTTATTGCCCATTAAATCATCTAAACTACCGAAGACAATACTGAAATTATATAAAGTCGAACCTTTTGCAACTTTTAAAGCATCAAATGGATAATCATCCGAACCTAACATACTACTCATTCCCATTTCAGCAATTGCTTTATTATTTTTAAATGTAATCTCCTTCCATTTTAAAGGTAAGCCATAATTATCTACTAGCTTTGAAGCGATAAATTCTCCTTTAATTGAAGAAGTTGTTATATAAACAATATAAAAAGGTCCTGTATCTGAGGGCGCCTCTGGAGAATTTTCAGCTACGAGGTGATTTAATGGTGTATCTTGAAAAAGACGCATAGCATAAACAGCATCTACTCCAGTACCGTATTCTGGCAAATTACCCTCGACTATGAAAAATGTGGCTGGATATCTAAATTTTATGCCAAACTTTTGAGATGTGTATTCTTTCCATAAAACTGTGTCTTTGCTGACCGTTTCTGCAACTTTCAATTGAGAAACAACATCATCGAACATCGGTTGAGTAATATTAGGATAAAGAGGGGGTATGACTTTTTCTGATTCTAGTTGTTGACTAATTATTTCTTTAACATCTGAAGAGCAATTTTCATAATCACTAGGATTTGCATAACTTACTGCAAGTCTTTTATGATAACCATATAGATCATTAGGTAAACCAATTCCGATAACTTTCATAGAATCATTTGTGGCTATATCTCGTTGCCAATCAGCACCCAACTTTATATCTCTACAATCCGTAACAATTTTCCAATCAGTTGGACCTAATCCACCTTTATAAAGCAATTCCAAATTATCGTCACTTATTCCTGTATGATTTTTTTGACCATTTTTATAAACAACCACTCCTAAAACGAGAACAATTACTAATGCTATAATGATATTTAAATACTTTTTATTCATATAACAGATGTTACCACACCCCTAAAAATTAGCAAAACCGAATCTTATTCGTATAGTTCTGGGTGTGTACCTATGTCAGTCAAAAGCACCGTGTTTTCATTGATGTGATAAAAAGTGATCCTAAAATCACCAGTTACATTAAAACTTTTTTCATCACCATATTCACCTTTGAGTTTATGATTGTTTAATAAAATATTAAATGGGTCTTTCCTAAAAAGTCTGATTCGTTCAATTGCTTTCTTCTGCACAAACTCATCTTTTTTTGCAAAAGATTTGTTGTATTTCCTACTAGTTAATATATCGATCATAAAGACAAAAGATGCTTTTCCAGCTCTTCATGAGTTTTATAGACTTTCATCTTGCCAGTTGCATATTCTTTACGAGCATCTCTAAATGCTCTCCTTAATCGTGCATTTGGTATTTCTGGCGTAGTAAATTCTATTCTTTTTTCTGTAATAATTTTTCTTATAGCATGATTCAAGGCAATAGAAAGAGTAAGTCCCATTGCATCTACGGTTTTTATTAGTTCCCTCTTCACCTTTGGGTCTGTATTAAAATTTATAACTGCATTATTCATATATACAGTATATATTATTGTATATATAAGTCAAGTAATTGTGGTAATGTGCTAGACTAAATACAAAAATTTGACCAAAATTCATTTTTGAGTATAATAAATCAACATATGAATAATTTTTTACTGTTTGCAATAGTCAGTTCAGTTATCGCGATAGTTTATGGTTTGGTTCTGGCAAAATTAATTTTAAAGAAAAGTCCCGGCAATGCCCGCATGCAAGAAATTGCTAAAGCAATACAGGAGGGCGCTAGTGCTTATTTAAACAAACAATATAAAACTATTGGTATGATCGCGGTAGTGCTCTTTTTCATCATTGGTTTCACCGAGAAACTTGGTTGGACTATGGCTGCTGGATTTCTGGTTGGAGCTGTCTTCTCCGCTTTGGCGGGCTATATCGGTATGAATGTATCCGTCCGCGCAAATGTCCGAACCACTGAAGCGGCCAGAGCTGGTATAAATTCTGCGCTTTCTTTGGCCTTTAAGGGTGGCACGGTCACTGGGCTTTTAGTTGTCGGTCTGGCTCTACTTGGAGTGACTTTGTTTTATACAATTACCAAAGATATCACCGCTCTCATTGGTCTCGGTTTCGGCGCATCGCTGATTTCTGTTTTTGCCAGATTGGGAGGCGGAATATTTACTAAAGCAGCGGATGTGGGCGCAGACCTGGTGGGCAAACTTGAAGCCGGAATTCCGGAAGACGATCCAAGAAATCCCGGAGTTATTGCGGACAATGTCGGGGACAATGTCGGGGACTGCGCCGGTATGGCGGCGGACCTTTTTGAAACTTACGCTGTGACCTCGATTGCGACGATGCTTTTAGGTTCACTTCTGTTCGTAGGATTTGAAAATGCAATTATTTATCCTCTGGTCATCGGTGGCATGGCCATCTTTGCTTCTATCATTGGCACATGGTTTGTCCGTTTAGGCCAGTCCCAAAATATAATGGGGGCCCTATATAAAGGCCTCATCGTTTCAGGAGTAATCGCAGCGGCTGGTTTTTACCCCATTACAAAATTACTGATGGCGGAAAACGGAAAATATGAAGTAATGGATTTATTTATTTGTTCTCTGGTGGGATTAGTTGTTACCGGGGCTTTAGTTTTCATTACCGAATATTTCACTTCCACAAAATACGCCCCGGTAAAATCAATTGCGGAGGCGAGTGTCTCCGGCCATGGCACAAATGTCATCCAAGGTTTAGCTATTTCCATGAAGTCCACCGCTTGGCCACTGGTCACAATTGTTTTGGGAATATTAACTAGTTATCACTATGGTGGACTCTATGGAATTGCCGTCGCTGCTATGTCAATGCTTTCAATGACTGGGATTATCGTAGCGATCGATGCTTATGGTCCGATTACCGACAACGCCGGAGGTATCGCCGAAATGGCCGAACTGCCGAAGGAGGTTCGGGATGTCACTGACCCGCTGGATGCGGTCGGCAATACCACTAAAGCCGTCACCAAAGGCTACGCCATTGGTTCGGCGGGACTGGCGGCTCTGGTTCTTTTCGCTTCTTATACCGAAGAAATTGTGAAAGCCGGTGAAAAAATAACTTTTGACTTAAGTAATCCATATGTGATTATTGGTCTTTTTATTGGGGGACTTTTGCCATATTATTTCGCTGCACTTTGCATGGAGGCAGTGGGAAAAACTGCAGGGAAAGTAGTTGAGGAAATCCGAAGACAATTCAGAGAAATAAAAGGAATCATGGAAGGCCTTGCCAAACCGGATTATGCTAAGGCGGTTTCCATTATTACCGGCGCAGCTATAAAACAAATGGTAGTACCAGCCTTGATACCAGTTCTGGCGCCAATTTTGGTAATTTTAATTTTCGGAAAAGAAAACGGACTGGTCGTCCTTGGGGGACTGCTGGTGGGCTCTATCATCACCGGGCTTTTCGTGGCAATTTCAATGACCTCCGGCGGAGGCGCATGGGATAATGCTAAAAAACTCATTGAGCAAGGAAATCATGGCGGCAAGGGCAGCGAGGCCCACAAAGCTGCCGTGACTGGAGATACCGTGGGTGATCCTTATAAAGACACGGCTGGTCCCGCTATTAACCCAATGATAAAAATTCTCAACATTGTTGCTTTACTCCTGGTGGCTTTTTTGATATAGTTGAGGGATGAAAAAATATATTGGTTTTATCCTAGCGTCAAGTTTAATATTTTCTTTTTCTCTAGTCTTGGCCGAAGAAGGCAGTAGAGTTAAAAGCGACAGACCAGTTTTCAATAGCACCTTAAAAACGGAGCGGGATGTTTTTAGGGGTGAACTAGAAACCAGGAGGGAAGCCTTCAGAGAAAAAATGCAAACGGAGCGAAAAGCTTTTATGGATAAATTAAAAACAGACCGAGAGGCTTTTATGGCAGAACTAAAAGCTAAAAAAGAGGAGTGGAAATCTGCTAACTCTGAAAGAAAAAAGGAATTCTGGAATAAGGCAAAGGATATGGTAAATCGCAGGTTTGAGATGGCCATAAACAATCTTACAAAAGTGCAAGAGAGAGTGGGGGAAGTAATTGATAAATTGAAGGCAGACGGCAAAGATACCACGGACGCAACAGAGGCTCTAAATTTATCTAAGCAAAAGTTGAGGGACGCTAAAGAAAAGCTTGCTGAAATAAAAGCGCTACTTCCAGCTACAACTGGCGAGACTATAACTCCAGAAATTTGGGAAAAAATTAAATTGCTTGCCCGCGAAGCCAAAGATTTGTTAAAAGAATCCAAAGAAGCCCTGCATGATGCAATTAAGGCAATAAAAAGTTTGAAAGGTGAGAATGAAGATGAAGATTAATTATTATTAAATAATATAAAAACATGGAACCAGAACAAAAATCAAACGGAGCGTTAACGGGTTCAATTATTATAATTGTAATCTTGATAATCGGCGGGCTTTATCTCTGGAAAACTGTCCTGAAAGAAAAGCCCATGCCAGTAGATTCAGGGCTTTCCCAAGAAACCGATACAACAGGGGCCACTGATGTTACGGCAGAAATGGAAGCAAATTTAAACAGTATAGAATTAGAAAGTCTTGATTCGGAAATCTAAGATAGAAAAATGCTAAAAGTAAACACCAAAAAACTTCCAAAAAGTGAAGTGGAGATTGAAGGTGAGCTAGCGGCTGATGTATTTGAAACTTATTTTCAGAAAGCACTAAAAAAAATAGGCGAGACGGTAAAATTGGATGGATTCAGGACCGGAAAAATACCAGAGAGTGTTTTGCTTTCGAATGTGCCGGAAATCCGCATCTTAGAAGAGATGGCGGAGCTCGCCCTAAGTGAGCACTATCCTAAGATCCTAGAAAGTGAAAAGATCGATGCCATCAGCCGGCCGCAAATTTCCATCACCAAGCTGGCGCGCAAAAATCCGCTTGGTTTTAAAATAAAAACCGCAGTGGTGCCGGCAATAAAACTTCCTGACTATAAAAACATCGCCAAGAAAATCCTAAGGTCAGACCTCGGGAATTCAAAAAGGTCTGACCTTGAAGTATCAGATCAAGATGTAGAGAATACTATTATGGATATCAGAAAGTCTCGCGCGCCCAAGGCGCACATGGGGGAACCTCACCCCAACCCTCTCCTTGACAAGGAGAGGGTGCCGAAGGCGGGTGAGGTAGAGCCAGAATTGCCGCCATTTAACGACGAGTTCGTAAAAAGTTTAGGCCCCTTTAAGGATGTAGCGGATTTTAGAGATAAATTAAAGATAAATATAAAACTAGAAAAAGAAAATCAGGCCAAAGAAAAAACTAGACTAAAAATTATTGAGGGTATTATTGAGGAAACCGGCATTGAACTGCCGGAAATTCTAGTCGAGATCGAGCTTGATAAAATCTTATACCGCATGGAGTCTGATATTACTCAAATGGGGCTCAAGTTTGAAGATTACTTGAAGCATTTAAAAAAAACGGTTGAAGACCTAAGAAAAGAATTTAGGCAGGATGGAGAAAAGAAAGCAAAACTTGCCCTTGTCCTAAATGAAATTTCAAAAATAGAAAAAATTATGGCCGATCAAGAACAAGTGGCCAAAGAAGTAGCGCAAATCCTGGCGCACTACAAAGAAGCGGACCCCGACCGCGCTCGAGCCCATGCTGAAAATGTTCTCACTAACGAACGTATTTTCCAGTTTTTAGAAAGCTTATAAAATTACTTAGTTAGGAGGTGGTGTAAAATCGCCATACGAACAAAAACTCCATTTCGTGCTTGACGAAAGTATCCAGCCCGAGGATCAGAGTCAATTTCTGGATGAATTTCATTAATACGAGGCAGTGGATGCATAATTAGGGCATCTTTTTTGAGTTTATTCATTATCTTATTATTCAAAATATAGGCATCTTTTAATTTTTCATATTCTTTTAAAGAAGAAAATCGTTCTTTCTGAACTCTGGTCATATATATCACATCAGCTATTTTAAAAATCTTTGAAAAATCCGTAGTTTCTTCAAAATCTGTATTTCTTTCTTTCAATAAATCTTTAAATTTTTGAGGCATCTTGAGTCTGTTGGGAGCCACAAAATAAAATTTATTATTAGGAAATAAGGACATAAGATTTAAAAGAGAATGGGTTGTTCTGCCATACATTAAATCCCCCACCATGGCGATATTTAAATTTGATAATTTTCCTTTTTCTTTTCTAATTGTATAAACGTCGTATAAAGCTTGCGTTGGATGTTCGTTACCTCCATCTCCCGCATTAATTATTGGACTATCAGAAACTTGTGCGGCTCTTTCTGCCGAACCTTCTAGGGGGTGTCGCATAACAATGCAGTCCGCATACCCATTTACAATTCTCGTGGTATCTTCAATTGTTTCCCCTTTGAAAACTGACGAGGAAACATTTCCATTTTCCATTTGGATTAGTCCAGCCCCCAGACGTAAAGCTGCTGAACTGAAAGACAGGCGAGAACGAGTGCTCGGTTCAAAAAAAAGACAAGCAACGATCTTACCTTTTAGTGATTGTTTTACTTTGTTTGCTTTAACAGACCCCTCCATCTTCCTCGCTAAATCAAGTAATTCCAAAACCATCTTGCTATTGGTAAACTGCCTAGTTGAAAGAAGATGTTTCAATTTCATGTTTTTAATTTAAATATTCTTTATAAGACTTAATTTCTAAATCTGAAATTTCGTAACGCGACAGGGCTTTGATGAAGGCTCGGGCTAGGTGTAAATCGGTGAAAAGTGGAATTTGGTTGTCGACAGTGGCACGGCGGATGCGGAAACCGTCAGTGACAGAGCGTTTTTTATCTCCATTTTGCACTTTACTTAAATTTACCACAAAGGCCACGCTCTTGCTAGATATTATATTGAGCACATTCGGTGATTTTTCAAATGCCTTGCGCACAATTTCACATTTAACATTATTTTTCTTTAGGAATTCGGCTGTAGTGTCCGTGGCAAAAATTTTATATCCTAGATTTATTAATGTTTTAGCTGTTTCTAAAAATTTAACTTTATTCATACTCCCACCCAAAGAAAGTAGCACCGCTTTTTTATTAAAATCAAAATTGTTTGTGCTTAGAACTGATTTTAAAAGCGCTTCATCGTAATCTTTCCCGAAGCAAGCTACCTCCCCGGTGGAAGACATTTCTACCCGCAACACCGGGTCCGCCCCAAGTAATCTAGCAAAAGAAAATTGAGGTGATTTTACTACTACACTTCTAGGATAGATAACTTTATACACAGTTGCTTTATTAAAGAGGCTATCTACTGCCACTTCGGGAAAATTAATATCTGTTGCTTTAGACAGTAACGGGAAAGTACGGCTAGCGCGCAAATTAACTTCAATGACATAAGGTATATTGTCTTTTACTAAAAATTGAATATTAAACGGCCCGGTGATTGAAAGCTCGCGAGCGATTTTTTTAGAAATTTCGCGCAATTGAAACTCGGTGGAAGCATAAACCCGCTGAGTTGGATACACGATGGTGGCATCCCCCGAGTGTACTCCTGCATTTTCCACATGTTCGGAAATCCCATACACAACAATCTCTCCCCTTTGCGCCACTGCGTCAAACTCGAGCTCCTTAGCGGTTTCTATATATTTAGAAATCGTCACCGGATATTCCGGAGAGAACAGCCCTGCTTCGCTTATAAAATTAAATAATTGTTCTCTGTTATAGCACACTCGCATCGCGGAACCTGAAAGCACATAAGATGGCCGCACCAAAACCGGGAAGCCAACCCTCTCGGTAAATTTAATCGCTTCTTTCATGCTGGTAAAACTCGCCCACTTCGGCTGTAGGATTTTAAGCTTATCCAGCAAGGCTGAAAATAGATTTCGGTTTTCAGCGCGGTTAATATTAGAAGCCTTAGTGCCTAAAATATTAAAGTTAAGAGCGGAGAGTTTTTGAGCTAAATTGTTTGGTCTCTGCCCGCCGACGGAAATTACGAGGCCAAAGGCAGATTCAAATTCATAAATGTCAGCAACTGTTTCGAGTGATAAATTTTCAAAATACAAACGATCAGACATATCGTAATCCGTGGAAACAGTTTCCGGATTGCAATTTATAATAATAGATTTTTTTTGATGTTTCTTTAAAGCTAGCGCCGTATAAACACAAGACCAATCAAATTCAACTGAAGAACCGATGTGGTACGGTCCACTGCCCAATACCACAACCGCCTTTTTACCAAGTGGAGATATGTCATGATGATTCCCGTGATAAGTTAAATACAAATAATTCGTTTCCGCTGAAAATTCTCCGGCCAATGTATCAATGGCAAATACTGAGGGTAAAACTGCCATACTTTTACGTAAGTTGTGAATCTGAAATTCCGTTTTTTTGCACAGAGCGCCAATTTTTTTGTCAGAAAATCCATTTTTCTTTAACTCCAGCAAACTCTCTCTGCTTAAAACTTTACTTTTTAGAAATTTTTTCTCTGTTTTAACAATATTTTCAATTCTATAAAGAAACCAGGGGTCAATGCCGGTAATTTTGTATAAATTCTCTACCGTCATGCCTTTCGCGAGTCCTGCTGTTACTGCAAACAATCGCTTGGGGGTAGGAATAGAAATAAATTTTTTCAGTTCTTTTTCATTTTCGAAACCGTTGTCAGTTATGCTCTCTATCTGTCCCGATTGCATACGCACTGCTTTCTGTAACGCCTCTTCAAAACTCCGCCCGATGGCCATTACTTCGCCGACTGATTTCATGGCGCTCCCAATCCTGCCTTCGGCTCCTATAAATTTTTCTAAATCCCAGCGTGGCATTTTTACCACCACATAATCGAGCGCTGGTTCAAAGAAACTTTGGGTAACTTTAGTGATTTTATTTTCTATTTCAAGCAAGCTTTTACCTAAAGCAAGTTTGGCCGCCACATAGGCCAGAGGATAGCCAGTAGCCTTGGATGCCAGAGCGCTTGAGCGTGAAAGCCTGGCATTTACTTCAATTACAAAATAGTCTATCCCCTCACCCCCT
>CAYJQS010000002.1:0-7532 GCA_964372515.1 uncultured Candidatus Saccharibacteria bacterium | reverse complement strand
ACTGTTACTATATTTCCATAAAGGTCGCGCACAACCTCGTACTCAATTTCTTTAAAGTGGTGCAAATATTTTTCAATCAAAACTTGTGGGGAGACAGCTAGCGCGCCTTTTACAATTTCCTCAAGCTCTTTTTCATCTTTAGCCACTCCCGACTTCTGTCCACCTAGAGCAAAGGCAGCTCGCACCATCAGCGGGTAACCAATTTTTTTGGCAATAGCTTTGGCGGCAGGTAAATTTGTCGCCGCGCCGGAGGGTGGAACAGGAATACCAATTTTTTGTAAATGTTTGGCAAATTTTTCTCGATCTTCGGTAAGAGAAATGGCCGAAATCGGGCTACCGAGAATTTTTACCCCATACTTTTTTAAAATTCCACTCTCTTCTAGGGCCAGCCCGCAGTTTAGCGCCGTCTGTCCGCCAAAAGACAAACAGATTCCATCTGGTCGCTCTTTGGCAATAATTTTTTCTACAAAATATTTATTAACTGGTAGAAAATATACTTCATCCGCTAAATTTTTGGAGGTTTGATAGGTGGCAATGTTTGGATTCACTAAAATGGTTTTTATTTTCTCTTCTTTCAACGCTTTGATGGCTTGGCTGCCGGAATAATCAAACTCGCCTGCCTCACCGATCTTGAGCGCCCCTGACCCCAGTATTAGAATTTTTTGAAATTTAGATTTCATAAATTAATTACCTCACCCCGCCTTTGGCACCCCTCTCCTTGGCAAGGAGAGGGGCTGGGGGTGAGGTCCAACCCCTGCCCTCTTTAAAAAATAATCGAAAATCCAATCCGTATCCAACGGCCCGGGTGAACTTTCGGGGTGAAACTGCACCGACATAACTGGCAGGGTTTTGTGAATAATTCCTTCGTTAGTATTGTCATTGGCGTTGTAAAACCATTCCCCAAACCCATTCGGTATTTTTTTGACTGCAAAACCGTGATTCTGTGTTGTTAAATAACACTTTTTTGTTTGCCGTTCCACTACTGGTTGGTTCTGACTGCGATGTCCAAATTTCATCTTGTAAGTAGTGCCACCAAGAGCTAGCGCTAAAATCTGATTGCCTAAACAAATGCCGAGTATGGGAATTTTTTTGGCAAAAATCTTCTTTACATTATTGATAGTTTTCTTTACTTTGGTCGGGTCCCCTGGCCCATTGGAAATTACTACAGCCTCAAATGTAAATTTAAGTTTTGTGACATCGGTATCCCAAGGAACTACCGCAACTCTAAATCCCCGAACCACCAATCTGCGCATTATGTTGTGTTTAGCTCCGCAGTCTATTAATACAATTGTTGCACCTCTCCCCGCCCTCCCCTTGACAAGGGAAGGGATAAGGGTGGGGTTAAAATATAAAACTTCTTTAGTAGAAACTTCGGCCACCAAATTTCTCTTATTCGGGTCTTCAAATTTCCTACTGTCAAGGTTCGACCTTGACAGTGAGATTTTACCAAGCATTACGCCTTCGTTTCTTAATTTTTGGGTAAGCCCTCTGGTATCTTGTATCTCTAGGGCTGGTATTCTCTCTTTTTTAAGCCACTCCCCCAGCGTCATCTTACTTTCGTGGTGTGAAGGAGTATCTATGTAGTTGCAAACTATCAATCCGGCCACTTGAATTTTTTTTGATTCCCATAAATTATTCTTGGGCACACCATAATTTCCTACTAAGGGGTAAGTAAGAACTAAAATCTGTCCACGAAAGGATGGATCGGTCAGCGCTTCCGGATAGCCGACCATGCCAGTGGCAAAAACCACTTCTCCAGAAATAGATTTGTTGGCACCAAAGCTTATCCCCTCGTACCGGCTATCATCTTTCAAAATTAAAAAATTATTCTTGGGCATATAAAAAAATAACCCCTTTCGGGGCTTCGTTAAATAAAATGAAAATAGAAATATAATTAAATTGATGTCGGGTGATGTATAGTTTTCTGGTTCTCTCTCGCATTGAGTATGATGATAACATTTTAAAAAATTTACGCAAGCTTGAAAAATTCAAAAATAAAGCATATAATGGGCCTATGTTAATCCCAACAGTAATAGAAAAATCACAGTTTGGCGAGAGGGCGTATGATATTTACTCGCGCCTCCTACGGGAGCGAATTATATTTTTAGGCGGACCGATTGACGACCATACGGCAAATATCATTATAGCTCAACTACTATTTCTGGAGTCGGAAGACAGCAAAAAAGATATTTTCCTTTATGTAAATTCCCCGGGCGGCTCGGTCACTTCCACTATGGCCATAGTGGATACTATCAATCATGTGCGTCCGGATGTTTCAACTTTCTGTGTCGGCCTGGCTGCTTCCGGCGGAGCCATAATTTTATCTGCCGGCAAAAAAGGTAAGCGTTTTATTTTGCCGAATGCGGAAGTGATGATTCACCAGCCGCTCGGCGGCGTGGAGGGCCAGGCAACAGATATTGCTATCACCGCAAAACATATTTTAAAGACCCGGGACAATTTAAATAAACTCCTAGCCAAAAATACCGGCAAGTCTCTCCCGCAAATAGAAAAAGATGTAGAACGCGACTTCTTCATGGACGCCGAAGAAGCGAAAAAATACGGCCTTGTTGATGAAATAGTCACTAAATCCAAAGCGCCGATTGCTAACTCCAAAACTTAATTAGGTTTAAATCTTTTTTTATTCTGACAGAAAATTTGCCCTCTTGCAAAAATTTCTGAGCCGTGTTAGTGTGATGCCTATTCAAAGGTCGAATTAATTAATAATTAGGGAATAAATTATGAAAAAAATTATTACAATCCTGTCAATTTCCGCATTTTTGCTTACTGCCCTCCCAGCTCATGCTTTAATCTATAAATCAGTATTGAGGGTCAACGGTACTGCGGCTGAAGCTTTTTGGGAGTCCGTAAGTGGCCCCATCGTAGCTTACACTTACGTCGTTGCTGACGTAACCAATCTTGGCTCGGATGTTTACTTAGAAGTTGGTACTTATGACACAGACCTCTCCGAGTTTGTTTCTTGCAACTTCGGTTATCTCTTCACCTCTAGTACTTCTGTTTTTACTGTAAATAAACTCAACACTGCGACTCTTAATCCTACAAGCATCGAATTATACGATTGCTTCACATGGGAAAGTGCAGGCACATCAACAGTAGCCGCAGATTGGGTAGGCGTGGGTAAAACTCAGAAAGGAAGGTTTAGTTTTAAGTCGAAGAGCACCGGCTTTAGTGAAATGTTTAAAAGTAGTTCAACCTTTCGCAGCGCCAGTGCCACAGGTTCACTTAACTCTAGTCCCTTAGGCACAGCTTTATTTGCTGACATGGTTCAGTTCAAATACATGGACTTGTTTAAGGTTAAATAAAAGTTTTCATAAAAAATCCGCCAGTATTTCCTTAAATCCAAAACCCCTGTTTCTAAGTCTGTCAACTAGACAGAAAAAACATTTTCTGTTATACTTAACCTTGTTGAATTTTACAAATTTATTTTCACTTGGTTTATAGGAATATCCATATATTATGAAGCTGTTAAAGGGAAAGTTTCCACGCCTGGGCGGGGTAAATCAAATCTTTTATTCTAAAGTTTTTTGGGAAATAGAAACACAAATATAGTGGCATGTTCTTGTAAGCTGACTCAAAGCTTATGAGTGTAACATTAATAATAGTTCTAGTTGGCACGGGAGTGCTTCTTTTGGGTGTTTTGATCGGATATTATCTCCGCTTGATTATCGCGCTTGGCAAGCGCCGCTCGATTGAAATCGACATCAAGCAAATGATGGTCGCCGCTAAAGAAGAGGCGCAAAAGATTACCGATGAGGCAAAGAAAAAGTCGGAAGAGTCTCTTGCTACCTCAAAAGAAGAAGAGAAAAAGAAAGAAGTGGAGTTTAAGGAAAAAGAGAACCGGCTTATTAAAAAAGATGAGTTTCTGGATGCCCGCCAGCTTGAATTAAATAAAGAAGTTGAGAACATCAAGCTAAAAGTAGAAGAAGTGAAGAGGGTTCAAGAAAAAGTGGTAAAAATTGAAGAAGAAAAAAGAATCGAGCTGGAGCGAGTGGCAAAACTTACAGAAGGAGAGGCCAAAGATGAGCTTTTGAAAGATATTGAGAAAAAATACGAAGAAGATATTTTAATAAAAATTCAAAAGCTTGAAAATACTAATGAAGAAAAGTTGGACCGCAGAGCTAAGGATATTTTGGCCACCAGCATTCAGCGCCTGGCTTCCAGTACTGCCTCCGAGCTCATGACTACCGTGGTCGCTATTCCAAACAATGAAATCAAAGGTAAAATCATCGGTAAAGAAGGCAGAAATATCCGCGCTTTTGAGCGGGCCGCGGGAGTGGAACTTATTGTGGACGACACTCCGGGTTCAATCGTGATTTCTTCTTTTGATCCAATACGGAGACAAGTGGCTCGCCTGGCGCTTGAGAATTTAATATTGGATGGACGCATTCAGCCGGCAAAAATTGAAGAACTAGTAGAGAAAGCTAAAGAAGAAATAAATAAAATAATAAAAGAGAAGGGTGAGCAGGCGGTTTATGAATGTGGCATATTTAATTTTGACCCGCGCATCGTGGCTATCATCGGACGATTATATTTCCGCACCAGTTACGGACAGAATGTGCTGCAGCATTCAATCGAAATGGCGCATATCGCGGGAATGATTGCGGAAGAGTTGGGCGCAGATGTGGCTATCGCTAAAGCTGGAGCTCTAGTGCACGACATTGGTAAAGCGCTGGACCATGAAGTGCAAGGCACCCATATTGAAATAGGCATACGCATCTTGCAGAAATTTGGCGCGGATGAACGCATCATCACCGCAATGAAATCCCACCATGAGGATTACCCTTATGAAACTATCGAAGCGGTGATTGTGCAGACTGCGGACGCAATTTCCGGTGGGCGCCCTGGCGCAAGGCGTGATTCAGTAGAAAATTACTTAAAAAGACTGCAAGAGCTTGAAGCTCTCGTAAACGCCTTCCCTGCTGTTGAAAAATCTTATGCTTTGCAAGCTGGACGCGAAATCCGCATCTTCGTGACACCAGAAAAAATCTCGGACGCGGAAGCCAAGCTCATGGCCCGCGATATAGCTATAAAAATTGAACAAGAACTCAAATATCCTGGGGAAATCAAGGTAACTTTGATACGCGAGACTAGGGTTATAGAGTACGCAAGGTAGAAAAGTCCTTATTTGACTTGACTTGCCCGCACACTTACTCGCAAGATATTGATTACAAGGCGCCTAAAGGCGCGTCTTGCTAGTAAGTGTGCGGGCTTGCCTTAAAAAACCCTTAGTATATAATGAATATATAGTAATTAAGGGTCGATATGAATCCCGTACGAAATCGCGAACGCGAGTCTGTATGGGGAAATTATTAGTTTAAATAAGGGTAGAACAGTTAATTAGCTATTTTTTGAATAACTAGTTCGCGTTCTATTTCGTAACGGGATGAATAAACAAGCATTAGCTGATTGGGTACACGGAAAGCTTGGCGGCACCAAGGTGCAGGCCGAGGAAGTAGTGGACGGACTGTTTGGCGCTATCGTCGATACCTTGAAAAAAGGAGGCGAAGTTTCAGTCGCCGGCTTCGGAATCTTTTCTGTAAAACAAAGAGCGGCTCGCATGGCTCGCAATCCAAAGACTGGAGAGCAAGTTAAAGTAGCTGCTAAGAAAGTTCCAAAATTCCGACCCGCCAAAGCTCTAAAGGACATGGTTGCATAAATTCTTTTCGCGCGAAAAGAATGAAAATAAAAAATCCCCACTTGGGGATTTTTTATTTTGGTGTCATAATTTGTTCCTATATCCTATTTTTTAATTACTTTTTAAAAACCTGATAACCGTTTTTTAATCATTTTTTGTATTAAGGGTATTTTTAGAATTTCATTTATAAAATAAGCTAGATTGTTCTGCTGGTCATTTGTTCGAACTTTTAATATCTCATTATAATTAACTTGGAATAGTGCACAAAGTTCTTGCCCTGTTAGTACTTCATCCATAGAAAATTTGCGCTTTAATCCATTATAAATTTCCTTTTTTGTTTTAGCATTAAAAGAGCAAATATAAATTCTAAAAGAAAAAGCTAGTGCCTGCGAAACATCATTGGTAAAATTTTTAAGAGTTATGTGTTCCCCCGCGGCTTTTTTAGTATCAAATTGATCGCCGTCTTTGACTTCAATAACATAGCAAATTTTATTTATAAGATCAAAAGCAAGAAAATCTGGTTCATACTGAGAATTTATAATTTTTGATTCTTTGACTTGTTTCTTATGTGCTATCCAAATACCCTTCCTTTTTTGGTGTAGTGTTTTTGCTAAAAACTTATCAAGGTTTTTTATCTGATTGCAACGTTCCCATATCAGAGTTTCTAGCTCTGTTCCTGCTGATATGCCTGCGCCATGAGTTTTACTCAAAAGATTACCGAGTTCAGAAATACCAAACAATCTTGTGTATCCACTTGGTGTCTGATCTGCTCTCCGACCTTTCCTTTGACTTATAAGCGCCATCATCCGAGTATATCACAACCCAAAAAGTGTCTTTCCATATTAAGTGCGGCTTTCATTACTGAAAAGCCACCTGCTGATGGGTCCACCACAATGTCTCCTGTATTTGTGACTGCTTTAATTAGGCGCTCTTGTAGCCTTACTGGTTTTGCATGGGTGTGATTTTTATCACCATTTTCTATTTTTTCGTCCCAAACATCTGGTATATCATGAATACGCCACACACCTTTTGCACGTACTGGTAATTTCTGAAAAATAACCAAATGTTCGCCGTATCGACGTGAGCGATAGCCCATACCCATACGCCCTTTATTCCAAGTTATCATATCTACTAATTGCAAACCTGAACCCTCCATAAGGGCATGAATGCCGCTACAAACGATATACTTATCAACCCACAGCATTAAGTGCCCACTGGGAATAAGTATGCGTTCAATTTCTGCGATAAATTGTTTAATTAATTTATTATCCATTTGTGGAAGTTCTGCCCTGTCTTTTCCTCGTCCCTTGCCTTCGTTCCCGTACGATTGTTTATCTAGAATACTACGATATTGTGGATCAAAAAACACAAGAGGGATACTATTTTTATCTAATATCCCCAACATTTTCAACCCATTCATTTTCTGTCGTTTGTCGAGTTTTAATCCTTTTTTATCAAAGGTTGGCTGAATAATATATCGGGCATTTGAAAAAACATTACGGAAAGAATATTCAGCAATTGCTTCTGATGCTTCGTCCAATGATTTTTGTATTGGTTCTATAACTTGTGGTGCCATAAAGGTTACTTACTCGCTTACTATATTATATCATACTATTTTATTTAGTTTTTTAGTATTTCCTTATCACCGCTTTCAAAACTGCATTTATATTTAAAGAATGCTCTGGGTAGATGGGTTTATAATTTTTGTTCGCTGGCTCAAGCCAAGCTTTGTCTCCTTTTTTTCTAAAAAATTTCATCGTAAACTCCCCATCCACTTCTGCAATAACTATCTGTCCGTCGCGAGCCTGCGTGGCACGCTCCACCAGCACCATGTCCCCTTTTTCTATATGTGCATCTATCATAGAATCCCCATCAACTT
>CAYJQS010000001.1:0-23542 GCA_964372515.1 uncultured Candidatus Saccharibacteria bacterium | reverse complement strand
ATAGTATCTACAGAAAGAATTGAGGCTACTCCGGAAACTTCCGCTTACTACGAAGTTAAAACAAAAAAGAAAGCGCGATTATTCTTTCTCATCCCCGTGCGTCCAGAAATTACTTATTCCGTAAATTCTGAAACAGGAGCAAGCAGAGTGATCAGTCGTCCTTGGTGGAATTTCTTGGCTTGGTAGAATGTGTATGTTATACTATCGCGGTACTTAATAATTAATTTTCAAATTTCATGCCTGATACAAAATCCGAGGTAACCATTTATTCAACCCCGTCTTGCCACTTTTGCCACATGGCTAAGGAGTTTTTTAAAGCGAACAATGTTGCCTATACCGAACACGACGTGGCCAGTAACCCTGAAAAAAGAAAAGAAATGGTTGATAAAAGCGGCCAGCTAGGGGTGCCCGTAATACTGATAGATGATGAACTTATTATAGGTTTTAATAAGCCCTTGATCTCAAAATTTTTAGGCATTTAATAGACACAAATAATTTTGTGTCCTCGCCGGGAGTCGAACCTGGATCAGCTCGTTAGGAGTGAGCCGTTCTATCCATTGAACTACGAGGACATACTTTAAAGTCTATACAATTTAAGCCAAAAAGCCAATTTTAAGTGTTGGTTTTTCAGGATTTTGTGATAAAATACTGTTATGGATTTCTTTAAACTAGAAGCTCATCCACCACAACAAGAGAATAACGTCTACTACCTAAACCTAATTAAGGCTGGTCAATGCAGAGTCAAAGATCTTCAAGTTGCGTTTCAAGAAAAAACAATTAATGATGAGGAGCATCATGCCTTAATCACCTTACTAGCAGAACATTTGGAGAGAATAGCTACTATAGAACCTCTAACAGGTCTTCGCAGTTTGAGAACCCTAGAATCTGAACTTCAAGGATTACTTGAAGAACTAAACCATCACGGAGAAGAAAAGAAAAAACTTCCAGTGAAATCTGTTTTGATAATTTATCTAGATATAGAAAAGTTTAAAAGAATAAACGATTCTTACGGACATTTAGTAGGGAATCAGGCTTTAGTGGAAGTGGCTAACCGGCTTAATAAGTTTACTAAAAAACATGATATTAAATTCCGATTGCACGGAGATGAGTTTATGGTTTTACTTCCACTACCGGATGATAACACCAGAACTGCGGAGGAGATATTTAAGAGAATTAAAAAAGATATGAATAATGGATTATCAACAACGACACAAGAAGAATTTAAAATCAGTATGGGATATCAAATAGTGCATAAGGGAGACACAAAAAGTGTTGCAGATATAGTTAGTGCCGCAGATTCGAAAATGTATGAAAATAAAAATGGAAGATAGGATATCTTTTATTTCTTAAAGTATTATGCTAAAATCGAGCCATGGATCCAGAGTCCAAAAAGTTGCTAGAAGAAACGCATCGTCTAGCACAAGAGAATAATCAAATGCTCCATTCCGTGCATCGCTCCATGCGTGTGCAAAGGGTAATGAGTTTCTTGTATTGGGCTTTCATTATCGGTTCTGCGGTTGGCGCTTATTATTTGATTCAGCCGTACATAGATGCCATAAGTGGGGGAGTTGGTGGAGCAAAAAGTGGTTTTAGCGATATACTTAATCAATATAAACAACTGGGTCAGTAATTTTTTCCTTTTAGAATTTTAGTGTCCTGCCTTTATAATTCAGAGCTTCTTTTAAAAATTTTTCTCCGACTTTTGTACTATGCTCTATAGCATGACAATTAGCACATAGCAAAATACATTTTTGCATTTCTTTCTTAATGGAATCCCAGCTTTTATTGGCAACGTTTCCAATAATAAAATCTTTTTGATTAGGGTTTTTATGGTGAAATTGTATCGCAGCCTGATTTCCGTTCCAACTACATTTAGAACACTTACCTCCTAAATACTTAATTGCTGCAGCTTTTGCTCTAAATCTTCTTATTTTTGTATTGCAAGCTCCACAACGATTTGTCTGCCTTGTTTGGTTTCCGTAATGTCTGAACTTTTTATTACATAATCTACATAGAAACATATACCTTAGTATAGCATATAAGGCTCTACTAAAAAGTCAGTGGAATTGCAAAATTGGCTGTTTCTAGTAATATTAAGCATAAGCGATATTGCCGAGATAGCTCAGGTAGTTAGAGCATTTGTCTGAAGAACAAAGGGTCGGCAGTGCAAGTCTGCCTCTCGGCACCAGATGAATCCCGTTAGAAATTTTACAATAATAACTTTACTCTCCAAACTTTTGTTTGAAGAATTTCTAACGGGATGAATAAGAAAAATATTTTTCTTTGGACTCTCTATGATTTCGCCAATTCGATAGTTTCTATTGTTTTCTTTTTATATTTTTCGCAATGGCTGGTAGTAGACAAAGGCGTGGCAGATTTTTGGTATAACATGATTTTTGCAGTAGGATCACTCTTGCTTCTTTTAACTGCTCCCGTTTTAGGTAGTATTGCTGATAAAAATGGGAGACAACAAAATTACCTTAATAGAATTACTGTCTTAACTTTCTTATGCTTTTTGGGCGCTTCATTTGTAACTTTATTTTTTTCTAGTCAAGTATTTTTAGCAGCCTTGTTTTTTCTTCTGGCGAATTATTTTTACCAATTTTCTTTTGTTTTTTACAATGCGCTTTTATACTATGTTGCCCCAAGAGAAAAGTGGGGGATAGTGTCAGGGATTGGCCAAGCTGGTAATTGGCTAGGGCAAATCGCCGGACTTTTAATAACCTTGCCTCTTGCTAGTGGTGCTGTATATCTAGTCGGTGAAGCTGGTCGCGCTCAAACATTTCTTCCGGCAGTTATTATATTTTTTATTCTTGCTCTGCCGATGCTCTTATTTTTTAAATTACCTAAACAAGAAAATTTAAACATAGAAATTAATTTAAAAGAAGAATATAAGAATCAGTGGAATCAATTTAAAGAATTAATTAAAGATCCAAATATGAAATTATTTCTTCTTGCCTATTTCTTTTTTAACGACGCAATAATTACTGCCTCCAATAATTTTCCAATTTTTCTTGAAAATGTTTTCTCCATGTCGGATAGTACAAAATCTATGGTTTTAGTCAGTATATTAGCTACATCAGTCATTGGTGCGCTTTGCTCTGGCTGGGTTGCGGACAAAATTGGTCTTAAAAAGGCCTTGGTTATAGTGATTGGTAGCTGGATTGTGTTATTCCCAGTTCTTGGATTGGTGACCAACTTCTCATTGTTTGTTGTTTGCACCACTGTAATGGGTTTTCTTTTTGGTGCAATATGGACGGTGACTCGCGCAACCATGATTGCCTTAACTCCAAAGAGTAAATTAAATTTTGGTCTGAGTTTCTATACGCTTGCCGAAAGAGTTTCAACCTTCCTTGGCCCATTATCCTGGGGCTTAATAACATCATTACTGATTCATTTAGGTCCAACTCGCTATCGCATAGCAGCAGCCTCTATGGCTGTATTTGTGGCGCTAGGACTTTATTTCATTAGAAAAGTTGAAATAAAAGAGACAACAGATTTAATCCCCTAGATAGATTTCACTTTTACACTGTTTTTCTTTTCCTTGTCTACTTTTTGCAGGCGGATGGTGAGCAGTCCGTGTTTTTCGATGGCTTCCACTTCTTCCGGTTCCACTTCTTGGGGGAGCGATATGGTGCGGGAAAATTTACCCCAATAAAGTTCCTTAGTAAAATAATTTTCTTCATCCATATTTCTGGACTCTTCGCGCTTGCCGGAAATAGTGACTATATCTCGGGCTATGGTCAGTTCCAAATCTTCCGGCCTTACTCCGGCCACCATCGTTTGTACCACTATGTCCGTCGGTGTCTGGTATACATCCACAGCCAACTCCGCTTCTTCGTTTTCTTCTTCTATCCAGTTGCCTGCCCGTCCTTCGGCGCGGCCGAATTTTTTATCATTTTTCACTGAAACTTTTTTAGACTCTTCTGGTTCCTCCGCCATATTTACGCTCCCAGTTAACCTTTCAAAAAAACTTCTTTTTCTTGGTTCCATAAAATAATTAGTTATAAAGTTTATAATGTTAAAAGTTATAAAGTCTTAGGTCATTCTTCTTAATTTTTCAAAAAGTAGCATGACCATGATTGTGACGACCCACAAGAAAGCAAACACCTTCAAAAAATCACCCCCATTGTTCTTTATTATAAAGAAATTAAACGCACTATGCAATAGGATGGCAATTACCAGCCCGAAGAAGAGATACAATTTTTTCTTAAAACTATCCATATAAAAAGATAAACCTAAGGCAATACCCAAAATAGCGCTGGAAACGGTGTGCAGGAGCGTGGCTCCCAAGAACCGCAAGTGTCCCGTAAGTATTCCCGCCACAGCTTGATTTA
This sequence comes from uncultured Candidatus Saccharibacteria bacterium, assembly GCA_964372515.1. Taxonomy (GTDB): domain Bacteria; phylum Patescibacteriota; class Minisyncoccia; order Phycocordibacterales; family UBA9973; genus UBA9973. Next base: position 19,205 of record CAYJQS010000001.1, on the reverse strand, counting down.
ACAAAAGAGGTTTCAGTAAGAATAAGGTATTCTCCAGTGCCGCAAAACCCACTGCGGCGGTAATCATATAAATTGGCCAATCTACCGGTTCATCGACGTGAGTCGTGCCATAGAGTATCACTATTACCGCTAGGTATTTTATTATTTCTTCCGCTGCCGCCCACAAGATAAGTTGTAATTCATGCGAACCTATGTGGGCTTGGATAAATTTTTGAATCGGCAGGACAAAAATTACTGAAACCATACCCATAATAAAAATCACAGTCAGTAATCCTTTAGGCTCGGCGCTTTTTTTATCTTCTCTTAACCAAAACCAAAGCCACAAGAGCGATGGGATGATTCCCAAGAGGAGTGCTAAGCCTAAAGTTTTTGGATTATTGGTGAACATTTGGTTTACCCTGAGCGGAGTCGAAGGGCCATTTTTCAATCATTAAAAGATTTTTTCTGTCTGGTAGCATCGACCAAATTTCTTCAGTGATAAAAGGCATAAAGGGGTGCAAAATTTTTAATGAATTTTCTAGTAAATATAAAAGAGAAGATTTTATTTCTGGCATTTTTTTACTCTCTTCAATTATTTCATCCGCCAGTCGGTGCCAGATGTAATGATAAATTTTTTCAGAAGCCAAGTGAAAGCGATAATTTTCCATATCTAGAGTTATATCTTTGGCTAGAGTTTGAAATTCCTCTACCAGTTTATCATCCAGAGCAGAAGAATCAGTGCCTTCAGAGTTTTCTAGGACGAAACGTGCGATGTTCCAAACCTTATTGGCGAAGTTTTTGTAGCCTTTGATTTTATCTTCCGAAATTTTACTATCGGTACCTGGAGTCATACCGGAGATCAGAGAAAGTCGCAATGCGTCTGTCCCGTATTTTTTACCCATTTCTGTGGGATCAATATTGTTGCCAAGTGACTTCGATATTTTATTTCCATCTTTATCGCGTACTATGCCGTGAAGATATACTGTTCGAAATGGAACTTGCCCCAAGAGAAATTGCCCCGCAAGCACCATTCGCGCCACCCAGAAAAATATAATATCATAACCAGTTTCCAGAAGAGTCGTCGGATAATAATTTTTTAAATCTACTGTCTTTTCAGGCCAACCCAAAGTGGAAAACGGCCAAAGGGCAGAAGAAAACCAAGTATCCAACACATCTTGATCTTGCACCCAGCCTTTGCCGTTTGGGGCTTCCAAACCGCAGTAAACTTCTTTTTCTTTATACCAGACCGGAATGCGGTGCCCAAACCAAATTTGCCGAGAGATGCACCAATCCCGGAGATTATCTATCCAGTGGAAATAAGTTTTAGAAAAGTGTTCAGGTATTATTTTTATCTCTCCATTATCCAAAGGTTCACGCATTAATTCTTTTAGATTTTTATCTCCACGTTCTTTTATAGGTTTGTTTACATCTACGAACCATTGAAGCATTATTTGTGGTTCAATAATTCCACCAGTTCGCTCGGCTGTTGCCACTCTATTTATATAATTTTCATCTATTGAAATCACTAGTCCTTTATTTTTCAATTTTTCTATAATTTTTTCTCTGGCATCACTAATTTTCATGCCGGCGAACTCTCCGGCAATAGGAAGAAGTTTTCCTAAGCTATCAATAATCTGCTCTTTCTCCAGTTTATACTTTTCTGCCAAAGCAAAATCTTCGTGGGAATGCCACGGAGTGATGGTCATAACTCCAGTGCCAAACTCCATATCAATCGTTTCATCTTTTATAATAGTGGCTTCAATTGGTCCGTTGATCCATTCTACTGTTACTTTGTCTCCATGCTTCCATTTTTTGTAGCGTTCATCTTTTGGATGCATCACCACATATTTATCTCCGAATTTTGTCTCAGGCCGGGCGGTGCCAATTTCGAAAGGCCCATATTTTAAAGTGTAAAATTTACTTTTTCTTTCTTCGTAGACAATTTCATCGTCGGAGATCGTGGTTTGGCCTTTCGGGTCCCAATTCACAATTCTATTTCCGCGATATATGAGTCCAGCATTATACATTCTTACAAATGCTTCCAAGACTGCATGGTAGCGTTTCTCATCCATAGTATAAGCATACCGGCTCCAGTCAACTGAAGCCCCCATACCTCTTACTTGAGATAAAATATTAGTTTTATTTTCCTCGACGAATTTATCAATTCGTTTTAAAAGTTCTTCTCGGCCTAAATCATGTCGGGAAAGTTTTTCTTTGTTTTGAATTTCTTTTTCAACTTTTGCTTGCGTAGCTATGGCTGCCGAATCTGCTCCCGGTATCCAGAGTGTTCTCATTCCTTTCATTCTTTGGTAACGCACGAAGATATCTTCAATTGCAATCATAATAGCGCTTCCTAGGTGAAGAATTCCTGTAACGTTGGGGGGAGGAAGAACGATAGAAAAATGCAGCGCATCTTTTTTAGTCACGCCTTTATCCACACACACGTCTGGGTTAAAAAAACCGCTCTCTTCCCAGAGTTTGTAGATTTTTTTTTCGGTTTCTTCGGGGTCGTACGGCTTCAGCAATCTATCATCCATACTCTAATAATATCACACTAAAGCCTTAAATTACCAGTCGCTTTTATGCTTGCCAACTCTGGAACTTTCTTTTTATTTTTTAAATAGTTTAAGTATCCAGCAATACCGATCATTACCGAATTGTCGGTGGCGAGTTCCATAGTAGGGAAGAGTAATTTAATATGTTTAGTCGTTAGGCCTTGCCTAACGACTTTTCTAAGCTCGGTTCTTAAGTGTTTATTAGCCGCTACTCCGCCAGCTACGATCATAGTTTTTACTTTATATTTTTCGATAGCTTTAGCGGTTTTATAAACTAGACATTCTATGGCTGCGTTTTCAAATTCTAAAGCGATTTGAGATCTTAGCTTATCATTAAGTGGGCCAATTTTTTTAATCAAATAAAGCACAGCAGTCTTCAGTCCAGAAAAAGAAAAATTAAAATCTCTACTATGGAGCATCGGGCGGGGGAGTTTGAACGCAGAAATTTGCCCGGACTCGGGCAAATTTCTGCGTTCTTCCGCAAGTTTTGAAATCTGTGGCCCGCCAGGGTAGGGCAAGTCCATCATTCTAGCCACCTTATCAAAAGCTTCACCCACAGCGTCGTCCAGTGTCTCGCCGATGATTTCATAATTCATCCACCCGCCCGACCGAACGATCGTTCGGGCGGGTTTTTTTGATAGTACGAGTTGCGTGTGTCCGCCGGAAACAAGCAAAGAAAGAATAGGAGATTTTAATTTAGGAATTGTAAATTTTCCTTTATCTTTCCCAAAGACTGAAACCACATGCCCCTCCATGTGGTTGACTGGGATCAAAGGCACCTTCCATTTATTAGCTAATTCTTTTGCAAATACTATACCTGTCCAAAGCGATGGCTCAAGCCCGGGGCCGTAAGTAACGCAAATAAGATCAATACCTCTCCCCAAACTCCTCTCCTTATTAAGGAGAGGGGCAGGGGTGAGGTTGGCCTCTTTTAATGTTTTTTCTAAAAGTATTGGTAAATTTTTTGTATGCTCTCTTTTAGCCAGCATCGGGTATACTCCGCCGTAGGGGATATGGGTTTTTATTTGGGAGTTTGAATTGTTGGCAAGGATTTTAAAACTAGCATCCTGTATGCCTCCTTTAGCTTCAAACAGCGTAAGGCATGTATCATCGCAAGAAGTTTCTATGCTTAAAATTTTCATAGTGGGCGGTACAAGATTCGAACTTGTGGCCTTGTCTACGTCAAAGACACGCTCTAGCCAACTGAGCTAACCGCCCTATAATCTCCTTTTTAAATAAGCTCTCCCAAAACCGACTTTTAACTCCCGTTCTCTTTTAATCGCCTTTTCTTTAACTAAACAAGCCTCATAATAAATGAGCTTAAAAGGAATCCTATTTTGCGTTGCTTCTACCAGACCTTTATTGTGCTCTCTAAGACGGTTTTTCAAATTCTCTGAAAAACCTATATATAGCTTACCATCTTTTAAACTTTTTAAAACGTAAGTATAAAACATATTTTTTCAACTGAGCCCCGCCTGCAACGCTATGCGTAGCATTGCGGGCAGGTAACCGCCCTATAATCTCCTTTTTAAATAAGCTCTCCCAAAACCGACTTTTAACTCCCGTTCTCTTTTAATCGCCTTTTCTTTAACTAAACAAGCCTCATAATAAATGAGCTTAAAAGGAATCCTATTTTGCGTTGCTTCTACCAGACCTTTATTGTGCTCTCTAAGACGGTTTTTCAAATTCTCTGAAAAACCTATATATAGCTTACCATCTTTTAAACTTTTTAAAACGTAAGTATAAAACATATTTTTTCAACTGAGCCCCGCCTGCAACGCTATGCGTAGCATTGCGGGCAGGTAACCGCCCTTCAAATTAAAATATAACACATGTCGCTCTACTTCACCCCGCCTTCTGGATTCAAAGAATCCAGAAGGCGGGGCAAGCTGAGTCCTAACCGCGCATTACTTCACTATACTGCAAATCTCTCCAGAATTTCAAGCTCTTCTTTAGTATTGGCGCCGAGAGCTTCTGCCGGCTCTATTTTTAAAGTTTCTACTCTATCTCCATTTTCAGAAGCGATTTGCCAGAGATCTGTTAAGTAATATTCTTTTTGAGAATTTTGATGCCTGTCTACTTTCTTATAATTTTTCCAAAGCCAGTCCGCATCAAAAACGTAACATGATGCATTTACTTCTTTTATGTTTTTTTCTTCTTCGCTCGCGTCTTTATACTCTCGGTCTATCACTTTACCGTCTTGTCGTAACACTCGCCCAAATTTAATAAACGCCTGGCGCCAATCTTCAAAGTCAGGCAGTTCTGTCGTGGTGATGGTTATCTTGGCGCCGGAATTTAAATGCTTGTTCAATAAATTTTTTATGGTTTCAGTTTTAATAAAGGGTTGGTCGCCAGAGAGAACCAGTATGTGTTTGGCATCTCCGCAGGCCCTCTTCGCGCAAAATACAGCATGCCCGGTGCCCAACTGCTCTTCTTGAATTACATATTCATATTTATCACCAAGCTCTTTCATTACCAGTTCCTTTTCGTAGCCCACCACTATTATCGATTTTTCGTCTATGCCTGATTGATCTACTGACTCCAGCAAGTGCTTAATCATATGCTTGCCTTTTAGCAATGCTAAAGCTTTCGGCAGTTTACTTTTCATCCTGACGCCTTTCCCCGCGGCGAGAATTACAATTTTTATTTTATCTTTACTTTCCATACAGTAGGGGAATTATATATAAGTAAAATATAATTATCAACAACAGTAAATATAATAATTAGATAGCAGGTATTTGCTTATTGTTATATAATAAGAAATGAAAGGAGTCCCCAATGACACCGGCAGAAAGGGTCGCTCGTCGGGTCAACGAAAGATTGGCGTTGGCAACGGAGAGCGGTCCCGTGAACGACAAATACCTTAGCAATCTCTTCACGGAGGAGATAGAGGTTGAAAAGGCTGAAATACTTGAAAGTGTCAGGAGTGAAGCGGCGCAGATTGCGGCGAGGCTACGCAGAGAAGATCGCCATAAAGCCTCATGATAGCCTCATGATGATTTGCCGCTGAAGAAAGTGGGCTGGCCGCATATAGCGACCAGCCCTTCTCAACTAACTATAAAAATGTTATATTTTTCAAGCGAGGCTCTATCGTCTAATAGTTAGGACATCAGCTTTTCAAGCTGGTAATCCGGGTGCGATTCCCGGTAGAGTCACCGATTATGTTTAAGAACAGAAAAGAGGCGGGTCAATTACTGGCCGAGCAGTTGCTGGAGTATCGCGGCCAAGATATAGTTGTCTACGCGCTGCCGAGGGGCGGAGTAGTGCTTGGTTTTGAAATAGCCAAATTTCTTCAGGCGCCGCTTGATTTAGTCATTACCAGAAAAATCGGTCATCCAAATAATCCAGAATATGCTGTGTGCGCTGTCACCGAAGAGAGCAAGCCGTTTTGGAATGAAATGGAAAGGGCGACCCTGGATCCTCGATGGCTAGAAGAAGAAATAAAAAAAGAACGAGAAGAAGCAAAACGTCGCAGAATTTTATATTTGAAAAATCAAAAGCGCCAATCTGCGAAAAACAAAGTCGCGATTGTGGTGGATGATGGAGTGGCGACCGGGCTTACTCTGCGAGCCGCCCTTTGCTCTATCCGCCAAGAAGAACCAAAAGAGCTCGTGGTAGCGGTCCCGGTTGCTCCGCACGAGCTCGTGGATATTCTGCGCGCTGAAGCGGACAGAGTTTTTGTTCTTCAGGACGAGTTAAGATATCTCGGCGCGGTCGGAGCGTATTATCAGAATTTTCCGCAGGTGTCGGATGAGGAAGTAATAGCGTTATTGGAAGAATCGCAAAAAATGGTATATAATTAACCCGGTATGAAGTATTTTTTAATTTTCATTTTTATTGTGGTTTTAGGCTGGTATCCGTGGCTCACCGCGGAAGAAGCGATACAATTGGTAGATGCGCGAGTGGCCAAAATGCAAAGGGAAAATCCGAATCTTTGCGCCATGTCTGTCGATAAAAAATCAATTCGCAAAGTGCCATTTGGCTATACCGAAAAAGTTTCATATGATTGCACAGTCACTGATGATTTCTACGGAGTGTCAAAATCCACCAACATTGTTTACATAACTTTCTATAAAGGACTGCTTGGTATGCCAGGCAAAACAGTACAGAAAAGTCTTTAATCTGGGAGGGTTGGCAGATCACCGCTTAAAAAATATAAAGGTGGCGAAGCTTTTAAAAAATTGATAGGATAAGCAAACGGAGGCGTGGCTATGAAATATGAACTGCTTCATATTTCATCTGATTTTGCATAGCAAAAAAATCCAATATATTTTAATATGAGGATTTAGGGAGAGCCCGAGAGGGCACGAAGACATGACGACGAGCAGAGCGAGGAGGCGTGGCTGAGTGGTTGAAGGCACCAGTTTCGAAAACTGGCATCCCGCTGCAAGCGGGATCGTGAGTCCAAATCTCACCGCCTCCGCCCAGGATTGTTTATGTTATTTTTTCTAAGGTAATTGAATCCTCCCACCTCCGCAATGAATCGCGAGAATGCTTGAACGGCATTCGAGTGGTTTATCATTGCGCGAGAATGGAGGACGAGAAAGCCGGAGCGCGACGGCGCGAGGCGGGGTAGCGGAATTTTTCAGCAGAAAAATATCCGTGACCGAGCCCTCCACCCTCCGCAATTTTTATTTTGTGTGTATCGCCAAATATATATCCTCCAGCGCGCGGACCGCGTCGCCGGCGGCGATGTTGTTCTGATGGTAGAGCACATCGGTGCAGTCGCCTGCGGCCCAGATGCCCGGGACGCTAGTTTTTTGGGTCAGGGGGTCTACTTTTATTCGCCCGTATTTATCAAGCGGTACCAGCCCTTTTACAAAGTCAGTATTTGGTATTTGTCCGACTTCGACAAAGATGCCTGACACTTTTAGCTCTTTTACAACGCCGTCTTTTATATCCTTATATACCAAGCCTTCCACAAATTTTTCACCCTTTACTTCTAGAATCTCCACATTTTTTATAGCTTTCATCTTTGGATTACTCAAAACTTTTTCCACGGTAATTTCATCTGCGCGGAAAGTGTCGCTACGGTGCAGGAGCGTGACCGACTTGCAGTAAGCGAGTAATTGCGCCGCAGTTTCAAAGCCAGCGTTGCCGCCGCCGATAACTATTACATCTTGGTCCGCAAACAGAGGCCCGTCACAAGAAGCGCAGTAAGTGAGACCTTTATGTTCCAGTCTGTCTGCGCCTTTCGCTTCCAATTTTCTCCGGCCGCTGCCGGTTGCTATTAAAACTGTTTTAGTTTGAAATTTTTCTCCAGACTCATTTTCAACCCAAAAGCCGATTTCATTTTTTGAGATAATTTTTACTTTTTCGCCTTCTTTCACTTCCAAACTCTCGCCAGTGTTAGCTACTACATGCTTTTTAAAATTCTCCGCCAATTCTGGCCCAGACAAGGCAACAGTACCGATCCAGTTATAGATTTGTTCCGAGACAACACTCTGCCCGCCCCACTCGGTGGTTATAAAAAGCGTCTTTAATCTTTTGCGAGAAGCATAAACCGCCGCCGCCGAGCCAGCTGGTCCGCCGCCGATAATTATTAAATCGTAAATCATAAGTAAATAGTATAGCAAAAAAAGCCCCTAGAACCTAGCCCCTAGAACCTAATTTTTACTTTTTCCTGCGGAGAAATGCTGGCACCGCGCTCCAGTCGCTAGTATCATCGTCCACGATTATTTCTTCGGTGGTATCCGGTTTCTTGTCTCCCTTTTTTAAAAAATCACTGCCCCCCACATTTCCACTTTGGATACTGCTATGAATTTCTTTTTTTAGCACTGCCGGATTTTCATCTTTAGCTAGTGGGCCGGTAGTTCCAGGAGAGAAAAGGTTTTTACTGCGAGACGTATCGGTTGAGAAACTAGTAGCAATAACTGTCACTTTCAATTCTCCCTTCTTCAGTTTTTCATCGCGGATAGTTCCGAAAATAACTTTTGCATCTTTGTCGATTGATTCGGTAATTATTTTTGCCGCTTCTTTTATTTCATGAATGGTGACGTCGTCTCCGCCAGAAATGGCGAAGAGCACTCCTTTAGCTCCGTTGATGGAAGTTTCCAGTAGAGGAGAATTGATTGCCTGCAAAGCCGCTTGTTCAGCGCGTTTTTCTCCGGAAGCCGAGCCGATACCCATGAGCGCACTGCCAGCGTCCTCCATAATTGCTCGAATGTCCGCAAAGTCCACATTGATAACGCCCGGGGTGGTGATAAGGTCGGAAATGCCTTCTACTGCCTGGCGTAAAACATCATCGCATTGGGCGAAAGCGTCTTTAAAATTGGTTTCTTTGGTGGCTAATTGGATTAATTTATCGTTCGGGATGATGATGATAGCGTCTACTTCTTTGGCCAATTCCTCAATTCCTTTCTCGGCGATTTTCATTCGGTGACTGCCTTCAAAAAAGAAAGGTTTGGTAGTAACAGCAACAGTCAGCACCCCTTGCTCTTTAGCCGCACGCGCTACAATTGGAGCGGCGCCGGTACCCGTGCCTCCGCCCATCCCGCAAGCCAAGAACACCATGTCTGCGCCCTTGATCACATCTTGAATTTCTGACTTTGTTTCTTCGGCCGCCTTCCTGCCCAATTCCGGATTCATTCCAGTACCGAGACCTTTCGTTAAATTTTTTCCAATGTGGATTTTTTTCTCCGCGAGTGAATGATGCAGGTCTTGGGTATCGGTGTTCATAGCAATGAACGACACTCCCCTAACTTTGGAATTTATCATATGGTTCACCGCGTTCTTGCCGGAGCCTCCTATTCCGATGACCATAATCCGAGCAAAACTTTCTATCACAGGGTTTACTTTTGGCATATAAAGCATACTAACACTAGAATAAAAAAAAGCAAGTAATTAGGTGCTAGGTGCTAGGGACTAGTTTCTGGAAACTAAAACCTAGAACCTAATTCACTACGGCATTAGCTGTTTTATGCTTGATTTTATTGTGTTTTTTATATCTTTGAAAAATCCTGAAACTGACCCCGAGGAATAATTTTCATTATCTTTGGAGAGAAGCACAATGCCGAGCGCGTTAAACCACGAGGGGTCGCGGAGTTTAGTTTTGGCGTTGCCGAAAATCTCGGTGGTGCCGACTTTGGAAGGCAATTCCAGGAACGATTTAGAAGATTCTTCCAGATGAAACGTATTTGCGCCCCCGCCCACGAACACAATGCCTGCCGGCAGAAGCCCGGAGCGTTTTATTTTCTTAAGATGATTTTCTATGAGTTCAAAAATGTCCGAGAGGCGCGCATCAATAATTTCTTCCAGTTTTTTCTTTGAGTATTCTCCGGACACACCGTGCAGTTTAAATTCTTCCGCTCGCTCGAGCGGAATTTTTAGTCCGAGAGCAATGTCGTTAGTGATGTCTTCCGCGCCGATGGAAAAAGTGTGAAGCGAAACCAGAGATCCATTCTCAAAAACAGAAAGTGAAACTGTTTCCGAGCCGATATCAACTAGCGCCCCGCCCACGATTTTTTGTTTAGGGGAAAGTGCCAAGTGGCCACTACAAAGAGGGGAGGCAGTTACATCTATCGTTTCCACCCCAGCTTTATCTATTACTTCGAGCAGGTCTTCTAAGTGTGGGACAGAATAAGTGACAAAAAGGGCTTTAATCTCAAGCTTATTTCCGCGCATACCCTCCAGTCGGCCGAATACTTCTTTGCTGTCCAGCCGAAAAGAGGTAGGGAAAACATGGATGACTTTTTTATTATTTAAATGAAGATTTTCTTCCGCATCTTCGAGCGCTTTTGTGATGTCCAAGCTTGTCACTTCACCATCCGCTTTGGAAATAATCACCGAGCCCGAGCTGGTGTCTCCGCGCAGGCTTATGCCGCCGAGCGCCACGAAAGCGCGTCTGATTTTTATGCCGGAAATTTTCTCCGCTGTTTCCACGGCGCTCTTGACCGAAGCAACAGCGAGTGGTGGGTCGACAACATATCCATGACGGAGGCCAAGCGTTTTACTTTCCCCGATGCCAATAATTTTAGGAATTTTTTCGTCCTTGCCGAATTCTCCCACTACCACTCTGGTCGTAGCGGAGCCCACGTCTATGCCGATAGAAATATTTCTGATCATAATATTTTTTGCAGTAAAAATTTTCAGCTCTCTCCATTATACTCCCATGTTTCATTCCTTTCAAATGCAGCATGCCGTGGATAACCATAAATTTCTCCCATTCACTATAAACTTTTTTAAAATTTTTTGCCTGCCCGTCCGAAGCTTTTAAGCGTAGGCGGGCCTCTCTCTTGATCACATTTTTGCACAGCAAAATTTCGCCGGTCGATTTATCAAACGGAAAGGCCAACACATTAGTAGGTTTATCCACCTTCCTATATTTTTTGTTTATAACTCTCGATTTCTTGGGCGACACGAAAGCAACTGATAGGGAATATTTTTTCCCCAAGATATCATTTTTTATTCTTTCATGCATATTTATCCGCACACTTATTTATCTTCCCTTTGGACCAGGCCCGATTTTCCCAAGTTTTTTTAGTCTTTCGATTTCCTTTCTTTTTACCATTCGCTTCAGCGCGCTCTTTTTTACTTTCAGTTTTGATTCTTTTCTTTCGTTGTAGCGAGAGCCCTTCACTTTTTGAATTATATTAGATTCCTGCATGCGGCGAGAAAAACGGCGCAAGACGCTGGTGTTGCTTTCGTTTGGATTTTTCTTTACTTCAACTATTGTTTTCGCCATATCAGTCTTCAGGTTATCATATCTTTACTTTTTCGTCAAAAGAAGTTAAAATTCTGAAATGGATTATATAACGAAAGAAAAAAAGCAAGCCATGGAATTGGAACTGAAAGATTTAAAAGGCCCAAAAAGAAAGGAAATTTTGGAAGCTTTGGAATATGCCAAGTCTCTGGGTGATTTATCCGAGAATGCGGAATACCATCAGGCCCGCGAGGATCAAGGCAAGCTCGAAGGACGCATTTCTAAAATAGAACAAATTCTGCAGTCTTCTAAAGTTGTTTCGGGCGGTGGGGGCGATACTGTTAATATTAGTTCTAAAGTTGTAGTAAAGAAGGAAGGCAGTAAAGAGGAAAAAACTTTTGTAATAGTAGGCTCCGAAGAAGCGGATATGCAGGGGGGCAAAATTTCAAACCACTCTCCAATGGGTGTTGCCTTGTTCGGAAAAAAGAAAGGCGAAAAAGTTTCCTTCAAAACTCCAAGCGGTCCGGCTAATTATAAAATAATAAGCGTCTCCTAATGTCTTTACTTGAAGAAATCAAGGAAGTTAGAATAAAAAAACTTGCACTTCTAAAAAAAGCGGGGATGGATCCGTATCCGGCAGACTCCAAAAAGGAACTTTCTTTAAGCGAAGTGCTGGAAACTTTTTCTGAACTTGAAAAGTCTGGCAAAGAAAAATGGATTTCCGGACGGATTATGTCCATCCGCGGGCAGGGGGCGATTGTTTTCATAACAATAAACGATGGCACCGCGCAATTTCAGGGACTTTTAAAAAAAGATATTCTCGGCGCAGAAAAATTTGATTTTTGGAATGAGGTGGTGGACATCGGCGACTTTGTGGAAATTCAAGGAAAATTTTTCACTACTAATAGGGGAGAGAAAACTCTCGAAGTTAAAGATTGGCGCATGCTTTCAAAAAGCTTGCTTCCGCTTCCGGAAAAGTGGCATGGGTTGGTTGATATAGATGAAAGATTTCGAAAACGATATTTGGATTTGTTAATGAGTCCGGAGTTGAAAAATATACTAGAGAAGAAGGCAAAATTTTGGGACGCCACCCGCGAATTTATGAAGAATAAAGGATTCTTGGAAGTCGAAACTCCGACACTCGAAACCACTACTGGCGGGGCAGAGGCAACTCCTTTTAAAACTCACCATAATGACTATGACTTGGATGTATATCTACGAATTTCAATTGGTGAATTATGGCAGAAGAGGCTAATGTCCGCGGGTTTTCCGAAAACTTTTGAAATTGGCCGAGCTTATAGGAATGAAGGCACCAGTCCGGAACATGCGCAAGAATTTACCAATATGGAATTCTACTGGGCTTACGCTGACTATAACGATGGCATGAAATTGGTGCGAGAAATGTTCATTGAAATTGCTAAGAAGGTTTTTAGCACTACGAAATTCACATCCCGAGGCTACACTTTTGATTTGGCAGACGAATGGCCTCACATAGATTACCGAGAAGAAGTTTTGAAACAAACCGGCGTAGATATACTTTTAGCCAGCGAGAAAGAAATGGAGAAAAAATTAAAAGAGCTCAAAGTTGAATATGATGGAAAAAATAAAGAGAGGCTGATAGACAGTCTTTGGAAATATTGTCGGAAAAATATTTCCGGTCCCGCTTTTTTAGTAAATCATCCCACACTTGTTGCACCGCTTGCCAAGAGCAATGCTGACGGAAAAACTGTTCAGCGGTTCCAACCAATTTTTGCGGGTAGCGAAGTTGGCAATGGCTATTCGGAATTAAATGATCCCCTGGATCAGAGGAAAAGATTTGAAGTTCAGCAGAAAATGATAGACAAAGGGGACACCGAAGCTATGATGGCGGACTGGGATTTTGTGGAAATGCTGGAACATGGCATGCCGCCCACTTGCGGCTTTGGTTTCGGGGAACGCCTGTTTGCCATCCTGATGGATAAACCTCTGCGCGAACTGCAAACCTTCCCGCTGATGAAGCCGAAATAAAAGAAAATAATATTTTTTAGCTTTTATAAACACGTGTGGACAAATGCTAAATAAAAATATTCAAAATCATTCACTACTTAATTATTTACTACTCACAACAAATTAAATTTATGTTTTAAGTGAAGCTCGTTATCAATGAAGTCAGCTTCAATAAATCTGATAAATTTTCTAGCATTATAAAATTCTGTTATGAACTCTATTTCCCCAAGGCAGGGGAATGGGTGCACGAAAACCGAATATTGCAGTTCATGAAATCCAAGCTCTTTTAAATGATACCGCAAACTATCTCTGACTTTTTTGAGACGCACTGGCACGTCAAAGATTACAATTCTCCATTTTTTATCCCAGTGCGTTGGTTTTTTTATTTTAATTTTATCTAAATTATATTGGAGCGCATGTTTCTTACCTTCTTTGTTTAAGACAAAAGTGGTTGTGCCGTCGGGATTATTTCTTTCTTCTATTAATTGAGATTGATAAAGCAAGCGAATGGATCGCTCCAACGTTTGCCGATTTATTTTTTGCCATTCCTTTCCCAGTTCTTTTAAAATTTTTATTTGTCTTTTTCCAGAATGAGTTAGCCCCAAAGCTAGCCCCGCCCCCAGAAGAAGAATAATTTTCTTTTGCACCGAACCAATTTTATTGTAATTTTTTCTCTCCATCTGTCCATTATACATCTATCCACACGTGTGCACAAATGCTAAAATAGGGGCAAAACATCAATTTAAATAATCAATATAAATAACTTAACCCCGATAGCTCGAGGCTTCGGGGTTGCGCTTTGTTGCGTTCTTACAAATTTTCAAAAGAACAAGTCTTGTCGCTGCCCCCGCCGTGCGCATTGATTACGACGGGGGTTGTATTGTGTTTGCTAGAAGCCGAGGTGGTGCTTGTTAGTTATCCACACCCTAGGCTTGCCGTTGGTTTAAGCTATAGAATATAATGTATACTAAGTGGGAAAAAGTGGGAAAAGTGGGGATAAGTAATTTTTAAGAAATTTATGCTGATAGGAGAATACATTCACAGTTTAGATGACAAAAATCGAGTTTCAGTTCCTTTTAAATTTAGAAAGGAGCTGGGCAAGAAAATTATTATCACCCCGGGCTTAGGACAATGTTTATTTATTTTTACCACTAAAGAATGGGCGAAGGTTTCCAAAAAACTTTCAGACTCGGATTCCGATTTATCTTTTCTGAAAGCGGACCAGAGAAATTTTAATAGATATATGTTTGGCCGAGCGGCGGAAGTGGAAATTGATTCTATTGGCCGAATGTTGATCCCGGAATTTTTACAAGAAGGAATACGGTTGCGGGACAAAGCGGCGATAGTGGGAGTATCGGACCGAGTGGAAGTTTGGAATGAAAAAGCCTGGAAGGAACAGAAAAAAAAAGTGGCAAGAGAAGCAGAAAGATTAGCCGAGAAGTTGGCGGAAAGGAAATGACAGAGGAAAGTAAAAGTTTACACCGGTCAGTTCTTTTAAATGAAGCTATAGAGGGTCTCAATCTGCTTGCCTCGACGGCGGGCGGGACGGGTAAATCCACAGTGATTGACGGCACATTTGGCGGCGGCGGACACGCAATGGAAATTTGCAAAAAGTTTCCTGAGGTGAAAATAATTGCGATTGACCAGGATCAGAGCGCGCTCGAGCGAGGGCAAGAAAATTTTAAAAAAGTTGATTGCGATATTTCTTTTCATAACGAGAATTTCCGAGATTTGATAAAAGTTCTGGAGAAAGAACATGTAAAGCAAGTGGATGGAATTATTCTAGACTTAGGACTTTCTTCCGACCAATTGGAAAATTCTGAACGAGGATTTTCTTTCTTAAAAGACGAGCCGCTACTCATGACCATGAAAGAAGATCCGGGAGAAGCAGATGTGACAGCGAGGGATGTGGTAAATACCTGGAGTGAAGAGAATTTAGCGGACATTATTTACGGCTACGGCGAGGAAAGGTTCTCGAGAAGAATTGCTAAAGGCATTGCCGAGGCGCGGAAGAAGAAAAAAATTGAGACGACCGGGGACTTAGTAAAAATTATTAGTGATTCAGTGCCGGCAGTATACAGGAGAAGCAGAATCCACTTTGCCACCCGAACTTTTCAAGCCTTGCGGATTGCGGTGAATGATGAACTGGGTGCGCTTCGGGACGGCTTAAATAAGGGGTTCGGAGTTTTAAAAGGAGGGGGCAGAATGTCGGTAATAACTTTTCATAGCTTGGAAGACCGGATAGTTAAACGATTTAATCAAGAGAAAGCAAAAGAGAGTAAAGCTTTATTAATAAACAAAAAACCAATAACGGCGACAAAAGAAGAAATTAGAAATAACCCAAGATCCAGAAGCGCGAAGTTAAGAATAATGGAAAAAATACAATAAAACATGAGGCCAATAAGTTTAAAATTTAAGAGTTACGCGGGCAATATAAATATTGTAGACAACAATAATTTAAAAAGGCGGGTCTTGCATTTGCTTCTAGTTTCTTTCGGCGCGCTCGGCCTTTTTTATGTTTTAATTTTAGGCAGTATGACTTTCAATATAATAGAGCGAAAGTCACTCGAAGCGAACGCTCGCGTATTGTCGAATGAAGTTTTAGGTTTAGAACTTTCTTACTTAGAACTCTCTTCAGGTATCGATCTTAACTTTGCGCAATCGCTGGGTTTTAAAGAATCCCGCGTTAATTTTGCAACTCGCAAATCTCTTGGCAGTATAAAATTCGCGAAAAATGACCTCTAGTTTTATTTTCAGAACCAAAATTTTATTTCTTTTTATTTTGGTTTTTGCTCTTGTGCTTGGCGCCAAGCTTTTTTTGGTTCAGATTATACAGGCTAATTTTTATGCAGATCGAGCGGACCGGCAATATTCCACCACGGCTTCCGACATCTATGAACGCGGATCGATTTATTTTTCTCGCAAAGATGGGCAAAATGTTTTCGCTGCTACTCAAACCGCTGGATTTAAGGTGGCATTAGACCCGAGTAAAATTACTGACGGCGAATCCGTTTATCAAAAATTAACTACTGTAATATCATTGGATCAAAATGATTTCATCCTAAAGGCAAATAAAAAAGATGACCCCTACGAAGAAATTGCCAATCATCTTACCAAAGAAGAAGCCGATAAAATTTCTCTATTAAAAATTCCCGGGGTGAGTATTTTTAAAGAAAAATGGCGTTCTTATTCGGGCGGTGCTCTGGCCTCGCACACCCTTGGCTTTGTGGCCTACAAGGGCGCGGAGCTTGCTGGCCGGTATGGCTTGGAGCGCGAGTATGATCTGGAGCTTACTCGCAATAAAAATAGTCCGTATACGAATTTTTTTGCGGAAGTTTTTTCTAATATAAATAAAAAGTTGTTCAAAGATGAAATAAAAGAAGGGGACATAATCACCACCATCGAACCTACGGTGCAAAATTCTCTGGAAAAAGAAATCGAGGCCGTGAAGCAAAAATACGGCGCGGACGCCGTCGGGGGGATAATTATGGATCCCCAAAACGGCTCGATTTATGCTCTTTCGTCAAAACCAGATTTTGATCTGAATAATTTTTCTAAAGTGGAGAATTCTCAGATTTTTTCCAATCCCCTGGTAGAAAATGTTTTAGAGTTCGGCTCGGTGGTAAAGCCTTTGGTGATGGCGGCAGCCCTGGACGCTGGAGTGGTCCGCCCGGAGACTAAATATGAAGACCGAGGCTCGGTGATAGTTGAAAAAAAAGAAATATTTAATTTCGATAAAAAAGCGCGTGGAGTGGTGAACATGCAGGAAGTTTTAAATCAATCGCTCAATACCGGCATGGTTTTTGTTTACAACAAATTAGGCAAAAATAAAATGCGGGATTACATGATTGGCTATGGCCTAAAAGATAAAACCGGAATTGATTTACCAAATGAGTCCAGCAACCTCGTTTCTAATTTTTTAAATAGTCCCCGCAATATAGAATATGCCAACGCGGCTTTCGGTCAGGGTATTGCGCTGACTCCAGTTTCAATGATCCGGGCGCTAACCTCACTTTCCAATGGCGGCAACCTGGTCACTCCGCACCTAGTCAAAGAAATAAAATATGCCAATGGCACTTCCCAAAAAATGGAGTATGCAACCACGCGCGCGCAGATAACCGAAAAAACTTCGGAAGAAATTACGGCCATGCTAGTGAATGTAATGGATCAATCACTCAAGGGTGGTCTCGCCAAACTGGAGCATTACAGCGTGGCCGTGAAAACTGGAACGGCGCAAGTTGCCAATAGCATCGAGGGAGGATATTATAAAGACAGGAATACCCATTCTTTCTTTGGCTATTTCCCGGCTTACGACCCGAAGTTTATAATTTTTCTTTATGCCGTGAATCCGAAGGCTGTGCCCTTTGCCTCGGTCACCTGGACTGATCCGTTCTTAAACCTTACTAAGTTTTTATTAAATTATTACGAAGTTCCACCAGACAGATAAATAAAAAATTGATGAGGACCACTGTTAAAACAATATTATCTTATGTTCTAAAAGTTGAATCTAAGGCCGTACTTTTGAAATACAAGCCTAAAGTTATCGCTATTACCGGCTCTGTCGGCAAAACTTCCACTAAGGACGCGGTCTACGCGGTGATTTCTAAAATTTCGTATGTTCGCAAAAGTGAAAAAAGCTACAACAGCGAAATTGGTTTACCGCTTACTGTTTTAGGTGCCCCTAACGGCTGGAATGATCCAATACTCTGGATTAAAAATATTTTAAAAGGATTGTGGCTCGCTATTTGTCCTCATAAATATCCCAAATGGCTGGTGCTCGAAGTTGGCGTGGGTAAGCCGGGCGACATGCGCAAAACCGCTTCCTGGGTTAAAAGCGATGTGGTAATTGTCACCGGCATAGGCGAGACTCCGGCGCACATAGAATTTTTTAGTTCCCGGGAACATTTGATCGAAGAGAAAAGCGGGCTTCTCAAGACGTTAAAAAAAGATGGGATTTTAATATTGAATGCCGACGATGAAGCAGCGCTTGGTTTTAAAGCAAAAAGCAAAAATAGAATCATAACTTATGGACTGAAAGCCGGCGCTGACATAGTTGGCTCGGGAGAAAATATTTCTTACGATAGCGCCGGAGTGCCGGAAGGCGTAATTTTTAGAATTGATGTTGAGGGGAATAGTTTGCCGGTTTCAATCGAAGGAGTTTTCGGCAGGAATCATATTTATGCGTCGCTGGCGGCCCTGGCCCTGGCTTCAACTTTGAAATTAAATATGCTGGATGCCATTAGCGCGCTTAAAAATTACGATGTGCCGCCGGGGCGGATGCGACTGCTCAAAGGCATAAATAATTCTTTATTAATAGATGACACTTACAACTCTTCTCCTTTTGCTTGCCGCTCCGCGCTCGAGACTTTGGGTGAAGTGAAATGTTCTGGCCGCAAAATTGCCGTACTGGGCGACATGCTGGAGCTTGGCAAGCACACTATAGATGCCCACAAAGAAATTGGAAAAGTTGCCAAAGAAAACACCGAAGTGATTATTGTCGTTGGCCCTAGAGCTAAGTCTATCAGAGAAGGAGCAGAAGAGGCGGGAATGAACAAAGCAGGAATTTTTGAATTTACAAATTCGCGTGAGGTAGGAGAATTTCTAAAAACTTTTGTGCAAAAGGGCGACCTAGTTTTAATCAAAGGTTCGCAGAGTATGCGCATGGAGCGGGCGGTAGAGGCAGTGCTAGAAGATCAAAAAAATAAATCTAAACTATTGGTGCGGCAGGACAAAGAGTGGCTAGCGAAGGAATAAAAGAGGTGTAAAAATTGGAAGGACCAGTCCGCATATGTGGGTATGCAAGACTGGCCCCTTACGAAGCGGACAACCTAAGGGCGTCCGCGCAACAGCGACTGGCATTGCTAGTCGCTGGGAGATGAAGAACTATTAGAAGCCGGTCACCCCCGTGGTCAGCGTTAGGTACTGGGTGACCGGCACTGGAGTGCGTCTCCAGTCCCATGTATTATACACCTTTTATTTTTTTATAAAAATGATATATTTTCTAGATTGGCCTTATCGTCTAACAGTTAGGACGGAAGCTTCTC